>JAGQTE010000233.1 GCA_020439175.1 Acidimicrobiales bacterium
GCCCGTGCGCGCCCGCGTCGCCGTCCCACCCAACTCCGCCATCACCGTGCCCCTTCCACCTGCGTCCCGTAGCCACCTGGGTCCTGTGGCGGGCGACCCTACTCAGTCGACGATCGCAGCGCACAGACCGTGACGTCGCGATCACTACACGTGAGGGGCAGTCGGCCTACAGCTCGGACCAGTCTTCGGGGTTGTCCTCGACGAAGCCTTCGACGATGGAACCGTCGACGCCGTCGACGAGCACCAGCCCGCGCTTGGTCGGCGGGTCCTCGGCCGAGTACAGCAGGATCCGCCAGGTCGGTCGGCTGAGCAGGCCACGCCAGCCCATCTGCGCCGAGGCGTGGCCGACCGGGAAGCCGACCTCGGCCACGGCGGCGACGAGGGCGTCCCGTTCGTCGACGTCGAGGTCCCAACCGGCCACGAAGCTGTAGATGCCGACGAGGATCAGGCCGATCCCGGCCCACAGGAACCCGACGTTGACGATCGCCGGCGGGTCGGACCGCGTCGCCACCCACAGGCCGATGCAGATGACGGCCAGGGTCCAGTAGATGAACGCCGGGATCTTGCGCCGGTTGTTGTTCGGGAACAGGTACGGGCCGACGTACCCGGCGGCGTCGAGGTCCTCGGGCAGCGCGTCGCGGATGTCGTCGTCCGACAACGGGGCGGTGCGGCGCTCGTCGTCCCCTCGGGCGTCACCGTCGTCGTCGGTCATGGCGCTCGACGGTACCTGGCCACCCCACACCGCCGAAATTGGGCTGGGTGCTCCGGTATGCCGGAGCGCCCAGCCCAATTTCGGCGAGGGCGGTTCTGGTCACGCTGGTCCGGTGGGCCAGGCGGCTCGCAGCTTGTCCCAGCTCGACCCCAGCGACTCGGGCATCACCCGGGTCTCGGCGACCGCCGTCATGAAGTTCGTGTCGCCGTTCCAGCGCGGCAGCGCGTGGACGTGCAGGTGCGTCGGCACGCCGGCACCGGCGGCGCGCCCCAGGTTCATCCCCACGTTCACCCCGTCGCACCCGTACGCGGCGCGGATCGCTGCCACGGCGTCGCGCACGGTCGACCACAGCTCCACGTGCTCGATCTCGTCGAGCCCGTCGAGGTCCGCCACCGCCCGGTTCGGCAGCACCAGCACGTGCCCGTTCGTGTAGGGGTAGGCGTTCAAGATGGCGAAGCACGTCGGGCCCCGGTGCACGATGAACGTCTCGTCGTCGGGGCGTCCGCTGTGGAGGATCCCCTCGAACAGGGAGCCGTGCTCGGTCGAGGTCAGCTTGGCGTCGTCGGCGGAGACCTCGGCGATGTAGGTCGAGCGCCAGCCCGCCCACAGGTGGTCGAGCCCCTCGCTCACGTGTGCGCCAGGACCTCGGCGGCGAGCCGGTCGACGAAGTCGTCGACGGTGACGCCGCGCTCGACCTCGCCACCGCGCGGGTTCACCCCGACCGTGCCCTGCTCGACGTCCTCGTCGCCGACGACGAGCACGTACGGCAGCTTGTCGAGCTTGGCCTTGCGGATGCGGGCACCGAGCGGCTCGTCGGCGCGCACCAGGTCGGCACGGAACCCCTCGGCGGCGAAGCGGTCGACCAGCCGGGCGGCGTAGACGTCGTGGTCGTCGCGCACCGGCAGCACCCGCACCTGCACGGGCGCCAGCCACGCCGGGAACGCCCCGGCGTAGTGCTCGAGCAGCACGGCGAAGAAGCGCTCGACCGAGCCGAACAGCGCCCGGTGGATCATCACCGGCGGGTGGCGGTCGCCGTCGGGCCCGATGTACTCGAGGTCGAAGCGCTGCGGCAGCTGGAAGTCGAGTTGGATCGTCGACATCTGCCACGTCCGCCCGATGGCGTCGCGGGCCTGGACGGAGATCTTCGGGCCGTAGAAGGCGCCGCCGCCCTCGTCGAGCACCAGCTCCATCTCCTTGGCGAGCGCCACCTGGCGCAGCACCTCGATCGCCTCGTCCCACTCCTCGTCGGAGCCGACCGCCTTCTCGGCGGGCTTGGTCGACAGCTCGACGTAGAAGTCGTCGAGGCCGTAGTCACGCAGCAGGTCGAGCACGAAGTCCAGCGCCCGTCCCAGCTCGTCGGCGGCCTGCTCCTTCGTGCAGAAGATGTGGGCGTCGTCCTGGGAGAAACCCCGCGCCCGCGTCAGGCCGTGCACGACCCCGGACTTCTCGTAGCGGTACACCGTGCCGAACTCGAACAGCCGCAGCGGCAGGTCCCGGTACGACCGCTGGCGCGAGCGGTAGATCAGGATGTGGAACGGGCAGTTCATCGGCTTGAGGTAGTAGTCCGTGCCCCCGTCGAGCTCCATGGGTGGGTACATGCCGTCGGCGTACCAGTCGAGGTGCCCGCTGGTCTCGAACAGGTTGGCCTTGGTGATGTGCGGCGAGTACACGAACTCGTAGCCCGCCTGCTCGTGCCGCTGCCGGCTGTAGTCCTCCATGATGCGGCGCACGATGCCGCCCTTGGGATGGAACACGGCGAGCCCTGAGCCGACCTCGTCCGGGAACGAGAACAGGTCGAGCTCGACGCCGAGCTTGCGGTGGTCGCGCTTGGCGGCCTCCTCGAGCTGGTGCAGGTGCGCCTTGAGCGCCTTGTCCGACTCCCACGCCGTGCCGTAGATGCGCTGGAGCATCGGGCCCTTCTCGTTGCCGCGCCAGTAGGCGCCGGCCACCTTCTGCAAGGCGAAGCTGCCGAGCCGTCCGGTCGACGGGACGTGCGGGCCGCGACACAGGTCCACGAACCCGTCGCTGTTGCGGTACAGGCTCACCGTGCCGTCGCCCGCCACCTCGGAGGCGTCGACCTTCTCGATGATCTCGCGCTTGTACGGCTGGTCGGCGAAGACCGCCAACCCCTCGTCCATGGCGCACTCGGAGCGCACGAAGGCCTGGTCCTCGGCGATGATCTCGCGCATCTTCGCCTCGATCGACGCCAGGTCGTCCTCGGAGAACGTCCGGCCGTCGGGCAGCTCGAAGTCGTAGTAGAAGCCGTTCTCGATGGCCGGGCCGATGGCGAACTTGGCGCCGGGGAACAGCGCCAGCACGGCCTGGGCCAGCACGTGCGACGTCGAGTGGCGCAGCACCTCCCGGCCGTCGTCCGTCGTCGGCGTCACGATGGCCACGCGGGCCCCGTCCTCGAGCGGCGTCGACAGGTCGACCAGGGAGCCGTCGACCTCGGCCACCAGGGCGTCGGCGGCCAGCCGCTTGCCGATCGCTGCGGCGAGGTCCGCCGCAGTGGCGCCGGTCGGCAGCTCGCGCGTGGAGTCGTCCGGCAACGTGATCGTGATGTGGTCGGCCATAGGGCGCCGATGCTAGCGACGCGCCACGGCGAGTCCGGAACGCGTTGGCGCCGGCGCGTCAGGCCGATGCGGCGACCGGTGCGAGGGCGCCGTGGCCGTTGCCGCCGGCCGATGCCGCACCGACGGCGATGCGGGCCTCGGTGGTCGGCATCGTGTCGGGCTTGCGGGAGGCGTAGGTGTCCACGTACTCCTGTCCGGAGAGCTCGCGGATCTCGTACATGACCTCGTCGATGATCTGGCGCAGCACCAGGCGGTCGTCGGCGCGGTCGCGGTACTTCTCCACCGAGATCGGCCGGCCGAACCGGATGCGGACGTGCTCGAACGGCTTGGGGAACTTGGCGTCGGGCGGCTGCACGACGTCGGTGCCCTGGATGCCGACCGGCACGATCGGGCAGTTGCAGCGCAGCGCCAGGCGCGCCGCTCCCGTGTGGCCCTTGTGGAGCTTGCCGTCACGCGCCCGGGTGCCCTCGGGATAGATGCCGAACAGCTCGCCGGCGTCGAGCAGCGACGCCGCCGTGTCGAGCGCCGCTTGCGCCGAGTCGCCACCGGCGCGATCGATGGGGATCATGCCCATCGCCGGGAACAGGTAGCTGGTCTTCCAGTCGTCGAGGTACTCGGCCTTGCCGACGTAGGTGATGCGGCGTGGCAGGGCGGCCGGCACCATGAACGAGTCGAGCACCGAGATGTGGTTCGGGGCGATGATCGCCGGACCCGACGCCGGGATGTGTTCGACGCCCTCGACCTCGATCCTCCACAGGAACGAGAACACCGGGGTGAGGATGGCCTTGGCCACCGGGTACAGGTGGCCGATCTCGCGGCGCTGCCCCATGCCGGTGTCCCCTTCCCTGGCCGTGCGCCCGTCCGGCGCTGTCCCGTCCCGGCATCGGCCCCACTGCCGATGTCGTGCGACCAGTCTGCCCTACGGCGCGACGCTTCGCGGCGAGTTCGGCGCAGGAATCAGCCGAGATCGACGCCGAGCAGGCGCGCCGCCGGACCGACGTCGTGTCCGGCGGCCGCCGCGGCGTCGAGCGCCGCCACCGCTGCCGGCGTGTCCAGATCGTCGTCGAGCGCGGCGCGCACGGCGGCGAGCGGGGCGTCGACGTCGCCCGAGCCGGCCGCCGCCTGCCACGCCACCAGGCGGGCCGCCGCGGTCGGCATGATGTCGTCGTCCCACGACCACGAGTCGCGGTAGTGGTGCGCCACGATCCCGAGGCGGATGGCGCGCGGGTCGTCGGTCTCGAGCAGGTCGGTGACGAACACCAGGTTGCCCAGCGACTTGGACATCTTCTCGCCGTCCATCCGGACCATCGCCTGGTGCATCCAGTGCCGCACGAACGGCTGGCCCGTCGCCGCCTCGGACTGGGCCGCCTCGCACTCGTGGTGCGGGAAGACGAGGTCGGCGCCACCACCGTGCAGGTCGATCGTGGTGTCGAGCTCGCGCATCGCCAGCGCCGAGCACTCGATGTGCCACCCGGGGCGTCCCGGGCCCCACAGCGACTCCCACGCCGGTTCGTCGGGCGCGGACGGCTGCCACAGGACGAAGTCGAGCGGGTCGCGCTTGTTGGGGTCGTCGGGGTTGCCGCCGTGCTCGGCGGCGAGCACCAGCATCTCGTCGCGCCCGAGGTGGCTCACCTGCCCGAAGCGCTCGAACGACCCGACGTCGAAGTACACGGCGCCGCCGGACTCGTAGGCGTAGCCCTGGTCGAGCACCATGCCGATGAAGCCCCGGATGTCGGCGATGGCCGAGGTGGCCCGGGGCTCGCTCCAGCAGTGCACGACGTTGAGCGCCTTCATGTCGCCGTCGAAGCGAGCCATCTCCGCCGCGGCCAGGTCGAGGTAGTGCACCCCGAGCTCACGGGCCTTGCGCAGGATGTCGTCGTCGACGTCCGTCACGTTGCGCACGCAGCGCGTGTCGTGCCCGCGGTCGCGCAGCCGTCGCTGCAGCACGTCGTAGGTGACGTACGTGGCGGCGTGCCCGAGGTGGGACGCGTCGTACGGCGTGATCCCGCACGTGTACATGGACACGACCGGGCCCGGTTCGAACGGCACGACGGCGGCACGCGCCGTGTCGTAGAGCCGCAGCGGCTCGTCGGCATCGTGCGGCGCCGACGCCACCCGTGGCGCACGCGCGTCCCATGTCGGGTCGGTCAGCTCCGCCTCGTGCCCGGTGTTGGCGACCATCCGCACCTCCTCGACCGACGGCCGAGGCGCAGGCTAACGGGGCCAGATGTCGGTTCGTGCAACCCGCGGCGGATGCCGCTCGGCTCAGGAGTCCTTGAGGCCGGTGAAGCGCAGGGCCACGCGCGTCTTGTACCGCACGTTCAGCTGGAGCAGCACGGCGGCGAACGCCTCGATCGGCGCCGCGTTCGACAGCTCACCCGCATCGAGCGGCCGCAGGTTCGGGATCTTCGACACGATGTCGAGCGTCGCCTGCGTGGCGCCCGGGTAGTCCGAGCAGATCAACACGTCGCTGTCGACCGGCTCGGCGAGGTCACCCAGCTCCTTGGCCGGCACGTGGTGGAAGGCGGCGGCCACCTGCGACCGCGGCACGGCGGCCTGCACCGACGCCGCCACCGAGCCGCGCGGCGGCACCAGCGGCTGGAACTCGTGGCCGACCTTGGCCAGGGCGTTCGCCATCGAGATGACGACCTTGCCCTGGAGCTGGCGAGCGACGCTCGCCGCCGTGGCTCCGGCGGCGTCCCACGGCGTGGCGATGACCACGACGTCCGCCTCGGCGGCGCCGTCGTTGTCCGCCGCCTCGACCGACAGCTCCTTGCCGGGCCAGCGCTCGACGATGCCGTCGCGCACCTCCAGCGCCTTGTACCGCGAGCGCGACCCCACCACGACGTCGAACCCCACCGAGGCGAGGCGCGCGGCGAGCGCGCTGCCGGCAGGACCCGTTGCACCAAGAATGCCGATCTGCATGGCGGGTCACCCTAGTGGGGGGACCGGAGGGCGAGTCCAGCCCCTGACGCCATGACAGGTCGCCGCACGAGCGGCCGGCGCGTCGCCGTGGAACACTGGTACGACGTCCGGCGGATCCACGACAGCTTCGCCGGTGCGCGCCCGAGGCACCGCATGGCCAACCACGACCCGAACGACCGACCGGCACCGCCGGCTCCCGGCGCCAGCCCGGCGCTCGACGGCGCCGCGGCGATCGTGGGCCTGGTCGAGCGCCTGGCCACGGCGCAGGGGCGCGACGACCTCGCCGGCGAGCTGGGCGACCTGCGCACCTCGCTGGCGGTGGCCCCCGTCGAGGTGCTGATCGTCGGCGGGCCGGGACAGGGCAAGAGCAGCCTGGTCAACGCACTGGTCGGCGCACCGGTGTGCGCTGTCGGCCCTGGCGGGGTCACGACGGCGACCACCACCGTGCGGTGGGGCGACGAGTACGGCGCCACGATCTGGCGGGAGCCCACCGGCACCGGCCCGGCGCAGCCCGAGGCGGCGCCGTACGGGCAGGCGGTCGGGCTCACCACCGCCTCCACCAACCCGGCGAACCGTTGGCGGTTGCGCGACGTCGAGCTGTGCGTGCCGTCGCCGCTGCTCGAACGCGGCCTCACCCTGATCGACACCCCGCCGGTGCAGCAGCTGTGGAGCCCGTCGGTGTCGCGCGTCATCTCCGCCATGGGCCGCGTCGCCGCCGTCGTGCTCGTCACCAGCGCCGGCGCACCGCTCACCGCGGGCGAGCTCGACCTGGCCCGGCTCGCCGCCGCCGCCTGCCCACGCGTCATCGTCGCCGTCAACGGCACCGGGACGTATCCGGCGTGGGCCGCCATCGTCGAGCAGGACGAGCTGCTGCTCGAGCGACGCGGGGTCCCGGCGGAGGTCGTGCCGCTCGACGCCGCGCCCTACTGGAACGACCGCGGCGGTCTGGCGCCCGGCCCGGACCCGGGCATGGGCCGGTTGGCGTCCGCGCTGGCGACCGGCGCGGTGCTCGACCGTGAGCAGTCCCGCATCTCGAGCGCCGTGACCGAGGCCTTCTGGGCGGCGGATCGCCTCCGCTTGCGGCTGTGGGCCGAACAGGCCCTGCTCGGCGACGACGACGCCATCGGGTCCGCCGCCGCCACCGTGGCCGGTGCGGCGGACCACGCTGCTGCACTGGCGTCGCCCGGCGCGGCATGGCTGACGCAGCTGCACGACGCCGCCGGGCAGCTGCGGCGCGACCTGCGCTGGGATCTGGAGGCCGAGCACCGCAAGCTGGTGGAGCTGGCCATCACCCTGCCGACGGTGCCCGACGATCCGAGCCGAGCTGTGTTCCACCGTCGGCTCGCCGATGCCATCGCCCACCTCCAGCGCATGCGGAAGCTGTCGCTGCGCGCCCTGGCCAAGGCCGTCGCCGAGACCATGCGCGAGGAGGCGGCGACGCTGTCGGGGGCGCTGCCTCAGATGCCCGACGCCCACGCCCTGGGCCTGCCGCGCCTCGATCGGCTCCCGGCGCCGGCCGCCGGGGCGCTGCGCCGGCTCCCGCTGCGCGAGCGCCCCACGACCTCCGGCGGTGCGGGCAGCATCGCGCCCGAGCTGCACGCCTGGCTCGACGTGGCGTTCGACCTGGTGCAGCGCGAGAACGACGACGGCCTCGACGCCACGGTCACCGACCTCGAGCGCCGGTGCAGCGGCCGCGCCCGCGAGCTGCACCGCAGCCTGGTCGAGGTCCACGCCGCCGTGCTGGCGGTGCACGGCGCCGACCCGCAGCACGTCTGGGACCGCCGCCAGGCGCTGGACACCGAGCTCGAGCAGCTCGCCACCGTCGAGTTCCAGCTCGACCGGCGCTGATCTGCTGTTCCTCGGCGGGCGCGATCGGCACGTGCCCGACCGCCCCGGACCCGGCCGGCGGGGTGCGCAGTAGGGTCCGGCGGTCCCACCCGCCCGGTTCGGGTAACCCCGGAGCCGGCTCACAGGTCGGAGCGCCCATGGCATTGCTCGACGGTAAGCGCATCTTGATCACCGGCGTCCTGACCGAGGCGTCCCTGGCCTTCGGCGTCGCCCGCCTCGCCCAGGCCGAGGGGGCCGAGGTCATCCTCACGACGGTGGAGAAGGTCCAGCGCCACACGGCGCGCGCCGCGGCGAAGCTGCCCGTCGAGCCCGAGATCCTGTTGCTCGACGTCGCCGACCAGGAGAGCATCGACGCCCTGCGCGGCGACCTCGTGGACCGCGGCATCACGCTCGACGGTGCGCTGCACGCCATCGGCTTCGCTCCCCCGGTCTGCCTCGGCGGCACCTTCCTCGACGCCACGTGGGATGACGTGTCCGTCGCGGTCAACGTGTCGGCCTACTCGTTCAAGGGCCTGGCCGACGTCGTGGCGCCGCTCATGTCGGATGGCGGCTCCCTCGTCGGCTTGGACTTCGACGCCACCGTGTCCTGGCCGGCGTACGACTGGATGGGGGTGGCGAAAGCGGCGCTCGAGTCCACCTCGCGCTACCTCGCCCGCTACCTCGGACCTTCGGGCATCCGGGTGAACCTCGTCGCCGCCGGTCCGATCAAGACCGTGGCGGCCCGGTCGATCCCCGGGTTCTCGCAGTTCGAGGACGCGTGGGACGGCCGGGCGCCGCTCGGCTGGGACGTGAAGCAACCCGAGCCGGTCGCCCAGGCCTGCGTCGCCCTGCTCTCGGACTGGTTCCCCATGACCACCGGCGAGATCGTGCACGTCGACGGCGGGTACCACGCCATGGGCGCCTGACGCACCGGACGACCGTCCCCGGGCGTCACCGTCGCAACGACGCCACGCCGCGTCGCCACCGGTCGGCAGTCGATCGGTCGGCCCCCGGATCGGCGGGCCACACCACGGCGCGCAGATAGGCCGCCTTGGCGGGCAGGCCCCGCACGGCCTCCGTGGCGACGAGGGCCTTGCGCACCGACGCTCCGGCGCCGGCGTAGCTGCGGAGCCAGCGACGCTCGCGGCCGGACGGCGCACGGCGGGCGCGCCATGCACGCAACTGCGGTGGGGGCTCCCATCCGAACCTGTCCACCAGCAGGTCGATCGCCACCGCCAGGGGCGCACCCGCGCCCTGCGACTCGGCCAGGTCGATGAGCTCGCCGGCGTCGAGACCGACCTCGATCGCCTGGGCCAGGTCCCGGAGTGCCACGGGATTCGGCTCAGGACTGCCGAGCACGGCGTGCAGCGCCGCGTGCAGCGCACGTCCCGCCGGGTCGAGCACGTCGATCCAGATGCCGGCGAGCTGGAGACGGTCACGCCGCACCAGCAGCACCTGCGGATCGAGCGCCAGGCCGAACGGCCCCGGGGTCAGGGTCCGGTGCAGGTCGATCTCCCAGCCACCCGTCAGGGTGAACGACGCGCCTTTGGTGAAGCGCCGGTCGAAGCCGGGGCGCGGCTCGGGAAAGCGGCGACGGCCCCCGCGCTCGGCCAGCAGCGCCGCCGCCGAGGCGAGCGCCGCACCCGGCACGAGCAGGTCGACGTCGACGAAGGTCCGCATCGACGGATCGGGGTACAGCAGGTGCGCATGCGCCGGGCCTTTGAGCAGCCGGTGCTCGATGGCGGCTGCGTCGAGCGCCGCGTGCAGGTCGAGCACCAGCCGTTCCAGGAGCAGGCAGGCCGCCAACGCCTGGCGATGCGCGGCGTGCACGGCGTCGTGCTGGTCGTCGGTGAGCGGCCAGGTCTCCGAGGCCGCGGCGGCCGCCAGCAGGCCGACGAGCCGCCGGTTGCGCACCAACGCCCACACCGCCGACCACGACCGGTCGTCGAGCGGCGCCGCCGGCGGCGCCCATCGGCTGCGGTCGAGGCCGGCAGCGGCGACGGCGTCGACGGCCGCCTGGGCATCGGCCGGGTCGACGGCGGAGCGCATCCGGTTCACTCGAAGCGCGCCCCCATCGTGCGCAGCACGTCCACCAGGTTGACCGGGGCGTCGGCCGCCGGTGCGCCGGGGGTGTAGGTGACACCGGCGATGCGCCCGGTGTACGGGAAGGTGCCGTGGCGCCGGGCCAGGTCCCAGTGCACCGGCGAACGACGATCGAGGCCCACGTCGATGCCTTGGAACGGCGCCATCGGGAACAGGCACGGCCAGCCGGTCGCCGCACCGACGTCGTCGCCGTCGAGGCGCAGCAGGGCGTCCCAGCGGTTGCCGCCGGTGGCGGTCAACACCAGGTCCACGATGCGGCGGCCCGGCGCCAGCGGACCGCCGTCGATCACCGCCAGGCGACCCCGCCCGTCGTTGTGCGCGGCGTGGAGTCCGTCGTCGTCGACCCACACGAGGTAGCCACCGCCCTGATCGCCGTGGGCCACGAGCACGCCCACATCGCCGGGCGCGTGGTCGACGTCGATGGCGATGTCGCACGAGCGCAACATGACCAGCTGCAGGGATCGCCAGCGCTCCAGCGTCGGTGTGCCCGGCAGGATCGTGACCGGTCGCTCGAAGCGTTCGTCCCACGGCGGCCGGATGACGTACTTGAGGGCGCTGCCCTCGTCGAGCGGGAAGACCTGCTGGTCCCACGCCGCCCGCTCCCACGCTGCTGCCAGCTCGGCGACCCGCTCCGGGTGCACCGCTGCCAGATCGTCGAGCTCGGTCGGATCGGCCCGCAGGTCGTACAGCTGCCACTCGTGCTCACCGAACGGCGTCATCGGATCGTGCAGCGTGACGATCTCCCAGCCGTCGCGGTAGTACCCGCGATGCCCGAGCATCTCGGTGAGCTGCTCGCGGTGCGTCGAGGGGGCCTCGCGGTCGCCGAGCATGGCGGCGAAGCTCACCCCCGCCATCGGTTGGACCGGCGTGCCGCCGCGGGTGGCCAACGGCGCGACACCGGCGAGCTCGAGCAGGGTCGGCAGGATGTCGGTGACGTGCACGTAGCCGTGACGCAGGCTGCCCGGCTCGTCGACGGGCGCCACGCTCGGCGGCACGCGCACGACGAACGGGACCCGATGGCCGCCGGCATGGGTGTTGATCTTGTACAGGCGGAACGGCGTGTTGCCGGCCATCGCCCAGCCACGCGGGTAGTGCGGCATCGTGGTCGGGCCGCCGATCTCGTCGATGCGGCCGAGGTCGGCCTCGAGGTCGGTCTGTCCCAGCAGGTGGACGTAGTACGCCGTCGTGCCCTCCGCCTCGCCCTCGCGCGACGCGCCGTTGTCGGAGGTGAAGACGATGATCGTGTCGTCGAGCACGTCCAACTCCTCGAGCCCCTCGAGCAGGCGGCCGAGGCTCTGGTCGATGGCGTCGACCATGCCGGCGTAGGCCTCCATGTACCGGGCGAAGAGGCGCTGCAGCCCGGGCGAGAGGTCGTCCCAGGGCTCGACGTCGTGGCCGGGCTCGGCGTTGCGGGGCGCCGGTGCCGTGCCCGGTGGCAGCAGGCCCAGCTCCACCTGCCGGGCGCATCGCTCGGCGCGCAGCGCGTCCCAACCGGCGTCGTAGCGCCCGCGGTAGCGCGCCATGTCGTCGGGGCGGGCGTGCAGCGGCGCATGGGCAGCACCGTGCGACAGGTACAGCAGGAAGGGCTGCGACGGATCCGCGGCCCGTCCGGCACGGATCATGTCGAGCGCGCGCTCGGTGATGTCGTGCGTGAAGTAGTAGTCCTCGTCGAAGGCGTCGACGTCGACCTGATGGTTGTCCTCGACGAGCCGGTGGGGCTGGTGCAGGTTGGTGAAGCCGTCCAGGATGCCGTAGAAGCGGTCGAAGCCACGCTGGCACGGCCAGCTGTGGCGCGGTCCGGCGTCCGAGCAGTGCGAGTCCTTCGTCAGATGCCACTTGCCGACCATGTACGTCGCCCACCCCGACGCCCGGAAGGTCTCGGCCATCGTGGCGACGTCGTCGGCGAGCTCCATGGCGTAGCCGGGGAACCCGGGATCGCTGTGCGCCACGTGGCCCACCCCGGCGCGGTGCGGGTTGACCCCGGTCAGCAACGACGCCCGTGTCGGCGAGCACATCGGCGTGGCGTGGTAGTCGCTGAAGCGCAGGCCCTCCCCGGCCAGGCGATCGAGGTTCGGCGTGGCGATCTCCGAGCCGTAGCAGCCGAGATCGCCGAAGCCGACGTCGTCGACGAGCACCACGACCACGTTGGGGGCGCCGGCGGGCGCCAGGGCGGGCGGCGGCCACCAGCTCTGCGAGCCGGCGACGGTGCGACCGACCCGGCCCTCGAACCCGGCGTAGGCCGCGGCCGGACCGCGCCTCGGGGTGGCGTCGCTCATCGGGCACGCTCCTCGTCCAGCTGCAGGTACGACGGGTTCGCCACCAGCAGGCGATCGACGGTGGTGGCGAGCAGGGCGGCGTCGAGCTCGGCGGCTCGGGCGGACCCGTCCAGGTCACCGGCACGGATGGCGCGGGCGAGGGCGGCCTCGTCGCCGACCCCCAGCCGAGCAAGCCGTGCCGCATGCCGCTGCCGCTGACCCGGACCCAGCGCCAGCTCGCGCTCGACCATGGCCAGCACCCGCTCGACCACCCGGGCGTGGTAGCGCACCCGGCCGTCGGCACCGTCGGTGACCGGGCCGGCGACCCACTCCCCCACGGCGGCGAGCAGCTCGCGTGCCGTCGGGCGGGCGTGCAGGTCGGCATCGTCGGGCTCGGCCGGCGCAGCTGCGGCGGCCGCGGCGCGCACGGTGTCGGGCGTGGCCACGCCGAGCAGCTCGAGCAGGTCCAGCTCCACCTCGCACACCCGTCGACCGATCGCCGCCAGCTCCACGCTGCGGTTGGCGCCGCTCAGATGGGTGTGCGACTGGACCATGCAGATGGCGCCCCACCGCAGGGTGCCGGCCACGGTCCACCAGCGCAGGACCTCGCCGTCGATCGGCACGCCACCGGCGGCGACGTACGCGTCGAGCAGGTCGGCGGCGGCGCCGAGGCCCGCCACCTCGCCCGGACCGCCGAAGCGCCAGGCCTTCACGCACAGCCATCCCAGGTCCTCGGCCGGATCGCCCAGGTGCGCCAGCTCCCAGTCGATCACCGCCGCCAGGCCGTCCCCGTCGACGATCAGGTTGCCGAGGCGGAAGTCGCCGTGCACCACGGCCGGCGGCACGTCCCGGTCCGGCCGATGGGCGTCGAGCCAGCGCAGCGCCCGCTCGAGCACCGGGTGCGGCTCGTCGATCGCCGCCAGGATCGCCGCAGACTCGGCCACGGGGTCGCTGGCGCGCAGGCCGGGGACGCGCCCGACGTCGACGGCGTGGATCGCCGCCAGCGCACGGCCGCAGTCGGCGACCAGGCGGCGGCGAGCCTCGGCGAACGGCTCGTCGCGCAGGATCTTGCGGGCGATGGTCTCCCCGGCGACGAAGCGCGACAGCATCCACGGCCGGCCGTCGAGCGGACCGGCGCCATCGAGGCCCTCGGCGCCGAGCACGGCCGCCACCGGCACACCGCCGGCGTCGGCGGCGCGGACGAGCGTCGCCTCCGTGCGGAACGGCAGGCTCGAGGCCAGCGCACCCGGTCGGGCCACCTGCAGCACCAGCGGGGCGCCGGAGCCGTCGAGGTGGACGAACCAGGTCTGGCGCGAGGCGCCCCCGGAGAGCCGCTCGAGCCGGACGGCCGCCGGCGCCGGGTCCGCCGCCACGGCGCCGCGATCGACCAGGCCGCGCACGACCTCGGTGACCGCTGCCGACAGATCGTCGTCCACGGACGGTGACGCTAACCGCGCCGCGGCGGCGTCACGGGCGGTCGGACTCGTCGAGGATGTCGCCGACGAGCTCCTCGAGCAGGTCTTCGAGGGTGACGATGCCGCAGGTGCGACCGTCGCCGTCGCGCACCAGGGCGAGGTGCACCCGCGTCCGCCGCATGGTGAGCAGCACCTCCTCCAGCGAGCGTTCGGGCGGGACGACGATCATCCGCCGGATCAGGCGCGGCGGCAGGCGACGTCCAGGGGTCAGGCCGGAGGCCGTCAGCAGGTCCTTGCTGTGCACGAAGCCGAGCACGTCGTCGATGCCACCCTCGCCTACGACGAGGAGACGGGAGTGGCCCGAGGCGACGACCACGTCCTCGACCTGCGCCACCGTCGCGCCACGGCTGACGACCGTGACATCGTCGGGCGGCACCAGCACCTCCGCCGCCGTCTTCTCGTCGAAGTGCAGCACCCCGGCGAGCAGGTCGTGGGCGAAGTCCTCGATCAGCCCTTCCGCTCGTGACTCGGCGAGCATCACCGCCAGCTCGTCGGCGGTGTGCACGTCCGCCGTGGCGTTGGGCTCGACGCGGAACACGAGCCGGGTCAACCCACCGGCGACCCAGTTGAACAGCCGGACCACCGGCCCGAACAGGACGAGGTACCACCGGTTGGGTTGCACCAGCCGCAGCAGCGACCGTTCCGGGTCGGCCAGGGCGATCCCCTTGGGGACCATCTCGCCGAACACGAGATGCAGGAACACGATGATGCTCAGCCCGATGATGAAGGCGATGAGGTGCTCGACCCCTTCGGAGAGGCCGATCGGACCGAGCATCGCCTGCAACAGCTCGACGGCGGCGGGCTCGGACACGTAGCCGAGGCCGAGCGACGCCATCGTGATGCCGAGCTGGGCACCGGCGAGGCCGACGTTGAGCCGCTCGCTGGCGTCGACCGCCAGCTGCGACCGCTTCGACCCGTCGGCCGCCAGCTCCTCGAGTCGGGATCGGCGCGAACCGACCAGCGCGAACTCGACCGCGACGAAGAACCCGTTGAGCGCCAGCAGCACCAGCGTGACGATCCACGGCAGCGGGCTCATGAGCCCTCCATCGCGTCGGGATCGATCCGCAGCGTCACCGACGCGATGCGGTGGCGGTCCATCTCCGAGACCGCGGCGATCCACCCGTCGATGACGCACCGCTCCCCGACCTCGGGGATGTGCCCCAGTTGATCGAGGACGAAGCCCGCCAACGTCTCGTACTCGCCGTCGGGCAGGACCAGGCCGCACACCTCGGTCACCTCGTCCGGGTGCACCAGCCCCGACAGCACCCAGCCGCCGTCGGCGCTGCGGCGCGCCACGCCCGGCGTGCGCACGTCGTACTCGTCGTCGATCTCGCCGACGATCTCCTCGAGCAGGTCTTCGAGGGTCACGATGCCGGCGGTGCCGCCGTGCTCGTCGACGACCACGGCCAGGTGCTCGCGCGCCTCGCGCATCGTGAGCAGGAGCCCTTCGAGGCGCCGCGTCTCGGGCACGGCGACGACGTCGTGCATGAGCTCGTGCACCGGTGTGGCGGCACGGGCGGCGGCGGCCACGCTGTGCGCCGCCTTGACATGCACCACGCCGACGATGTCGTCGAGGTCGGCGCCGCGCACCGGGAAGCGGGAGTGGCCGGTCGTGCGGGCCAGGGCCACCAGGTCGGCGACCGTGTCGTCGCGCCCGATGCTGTCCAGGTCGACGCGCGGCACCAGCACGTCGGCCGCGGTCTTGCCGGTGAAGCGCACCGAGCGGGAGAACAGCGTCGACGCCGCCGCCGCGATCGTGCCCTGCTCCGCCGACTCGGCGATGAGCAACGACAGCTCCGGGAGCGAGCGGACCGTCGAGAGCTCCTCGCGGGGTTCGATGCCGAGCCGGCGCATCGTGGCGTTGGCTGCCCGGTCGAGCAGGGTGATCACCGGACCGAACACCGTGCCGTACACCGCCAGGATCGGCGCCAGCAGCCTCGCCGTGCCGTCGGGCTTGGCGATGGCGACGTTCTTCGGGACCAGCTCACCGACGACCATGAGGCCGAACGTGGCGAGGATCAGCGCCACGACCACCGACGTGCTGTGGGCGGCGTCACCGGCGAGCGGCTCGAGCAGCGGTGCGATCAATCCGGCGAGGATCGGCTCGGCCAGGAAGCCGAGCACCAGCGACGTGATCGTGATGCCGAGCTGGGCGCCCGACAGGTGGAACGACAGGCGCGCCAGCAGGCCGCGCACCCGGCCGGCGCGCTTGTCGCCCTCGTCGGCGGCGCGAGCGATGCGCGTCCGGTCGACGGCGACCAACGCGAACTCGCCGGCGACGAAGACCGCGGTGGCGCCCACCAGGGCGGCGACGGCCAGCAGGCCGAGCGCGGTGTCGATCGAGGGCCTCCCTGGGGATCCGGATCGGCGGACGGTGCTGGCAGCGTAGTGCCGAGGTGCCCGTCGGCCGACCGATCAGGTCAAATGGGGGCGATGGCGGACACGGCGAGCTTCGAACCGGTGGCGGTCGAGGCGCGCTACCCGGCGCCGCGCGCCGGCATCGATCCAGATCCGGCAAAGGGCTGGCTCCGCCGGGTCTGGCCCCTGGTGGCGGCGCGGCGCGGCCTGTTGCTCGGCTCGTTGGCGTTGGCGCTGGTGGCCCTCGGCGCCCAGGTCGCCGCGCCGGCCGTGCTGGCCGCGGCGATCGACTCGTCCCTCGTCGACGGCAGCGCGCCGCTCGGTCCGTTCGTCGTCACGCTCATCATCCTCGGCGTGGCGCGTGGCCTGTTCGCCGGCGCGTACCGCTACGGCCTGGCGCTGATGGCGCTGCGCATCGAGACCGACCTGCGCGCCACGCTGTACCGCCACCTCACGACGCTGTCGTTCGGCTTCTACGACCGGGTGCAGTCGGGTCAGATCATCTCGAGGGCCAACAGCGACATCCGCTCGGTCCAGATGGTGCTGGCCTTCGCGCCGTTGATGGGCCTGTCGATCCTGATGTTCGTCCTGGCGTTCGTGATCATGCTGCGCATCGACGTGCCCCTGACGCTGCTCGCCGTGGCACCGCTGCCGTTCGTGTACCTGCTCGGCGTGCGGCTCCGCAACCAGATCTTCCCGCTGAGCTGGATCACCCAGGCCCGCGCCGCCGACCTCGCCACGATCGTCGACGAGAACGTCCACGGTGTGCGGGTCGTGAAGTCCTTCGCCCAGGAGCAGCGCCAACTCGAGCAGCTCGCCCGCTCGGCACAACGGCTGCGCTGGGCCAACCTCGTGACGGTCGACACCCGGTCCCGGTACGCGCCGGTGATGGAGAACCTCCCCCGCGTCGGCCTGGTCGTCGTGCTGCTCTACGGCGGGTGGCTGGTGATCGACGGGCAGCTCGACCTGGGCGTGCTGGTGGCGTTCAACGCCTACATCTTGATGATGCAGACCCCGTTCCGGGTCCTGGGCTTCTTCATGATGTTGACCCAGCGGGCGGCGGCGTCCGCCGAGCGCATCTTCGAGATCCTCGACGAGGCGCCCGACGTGTGCGAGCGACCCGGCGCCCCGGACCTGGTGGCGTCCCACGGCAGCGTCTCGCTGCGCGACGTGCACTTCGGGTACGGCGACGGCCCCGACGTGCTGCGCGGCCTCGACCTCGACGTCGCCGCGGGCGAGACCGTGGCGCTCGTCGGGCGCACCGGGTCCGGCAAGTCGACGGTCGCCCGGCTCATCGGTCGCTTCTACGACGTGCGGTCCGGCAGCGTGCGCATCGACGGCACCGACGTACGTGACGTCACGCTGGCCTCGTTGCGCGCCGCCGTCGGCCTGGTGCTCGACGAGCCGTTCCTGTTCTCGGCCTCGGTGCACGACAACATCGCCTACGGGCGCCCGGACGCGTCGCGCGCCGACGTCGAGGCGGCAGCGCACGCCGCGCAGGCGCACGGCTTCGTGACCGCACTGCCCGACGGGTACGACACCGTCGTGGGCGAGCGCGGCTACACGCTGTCGGGCGGCCAGCGCCAACGCATCGCCATCGCCCGGACCCTGCTCGTGAACCCGCCGCTCGTCATCCTCGACGACGCCACCTCCGCCATCGACGTCGGCGTCGAGTCCCAGATCCACGAGGCCCTCGACGCGCTGCTGGCGCACCGCACCACCCTCGTCATCGCGCACCGGCTGTCGACGATCGCCCTGGCGTCGCGGGTCGTGCTGCTCGTCGACGGGCGGGTGGCCGCCACCGGCACCCACACCGAGCTCATGGCGACCGAGCCGCGCTACGCCGCCGTGCTCGCCCACGCCGAGGAGGCGCGCTGATGGGGTGGGGAGGACCGGGCGGCGGTCCGATGGGCGGCTTCGGTGGCGCCCGGGCCAGCGCCGCGGCCGGGCTGCCCTTCGCCGGCATCCCGTCGGAGCTCGCCGCCAAGGCCGACGACATCCTCGCCACCGAGCCGGACCACCCGGACCCGGCGGTGGCGTTCCACCACGCCATGGCGGACGCCGACCGGGCCCCGTTCACCCTCCGATCGTTCCTCGGCGCACACCGGGCCGCCCTGGTGGGGGCGCTCGTCCTCGTCGTCGTCGAGACGCTGGCGCAGCAGGCCGGGCCGTTGCTGACCCAACGCGGCATCGACGACGGCATCGTGCCGGGCGACGTCGCCGTGCTGGTCGCCGTCGGCGTCGCCTACCTGGTGTCGGTGCTGGTGTCGATGGGCGCGTCGGCCGTCCGGGTGCGGTTCACGGGACGGCTCGGCGAGCGCCTGACCTACGAGCTGCGCCTGCGGGTGTTCGCCCACCTGCAACGGCTGAGCCTGGACTTCTACACCGACGAGAAGGCCGGCCGGATCATGACGCGCATGACGAGCGACATCGACGCCCTGACCCAGCTGTTCCAGGACGGCCTCGTCAACCTGGCGGTCCAGTTCGGCACGCTCGTGATCATCACCGTGGTGCTCGTGTCGATGAGCCCGACGTTGGCGCTGCTCACGATCGCCGTCGTCGTGCCGGTCCTGGGCGTGATGACCGTGTGGTTCCGGCGTGCGTCCGACCGCGGCTTCGTCACGGTGCGCGACCGCATCGCCGACGTCCTGGCGGACCTCTCCGAGAGCCTGTCCGGCATCCGGGTGATCACGGCGCACAACCGACGCCGCCACAACGTGGTCGCCCACGACAACGTGCTCGGCGCCCACCTCGACGCCAACCGGACCACGGCACGCATCTCGGCGATCTACGGCCCGGGGACCGAGGCGGTCGGCATCGTCGGTCAGGCGCTCATCCTGCTCATCGGCGGCTCGATGGTGCAGGCCGGCACCCTGTCGATCGGCGAGCTCACCGCCTTCGTGCTGTACCTGACGGCCTTCTTCGCCCCGATCCAGCAGCTCGTGCAGCTCTACACCACCTACCAGCAGGGGCAGGCGGCCGTGACGAAGCTGCGCGACCTGCTCGGCACGACCCCGTCGGTCGCCGAGGCACCCGACGCCGAGCCGTTGCCCCCGATCGAGGGCGCCGTCGATCTCGAGCACGTGACCTTCGGCTACGGCGACCACGAGGCGGTGCTGCGCGACGTCTCGTTGCACATCGACGCCGGTGAGACCTTCGCCCTCGTCGGACCGACCGGCGCCGGCAAGTCCACGATCGCCAAGCTCGTGACGCGCTTCTACGACCCCGACGCCGGCGCCGTGCGCATCGACGGGCACGACCTGCGCCACGTGACCGTGACGTCGCTGCGCTCGCAGCTCGGCGTCGTGCCGCAGGAGCCGTTCCTGTTCCACGGCACGATCCGCGACAACCTGGCGTTCGCCGCACCCGACGCCACCGACGACGACCTGCTGGCGGCGTGCGCGGCGGTCGGCCTGGACGAGCTCGTGGGTCGCCTGCCCGACGGCCTCGATGCCCCGGTGCACGAACGGGGGGCGTCGCTCTCGAGCGGCGAGCGGCAGCTGCTGGCGCTGGCCCGGGCGCTGCTGGCGCGCCCGCGCGTCCTCGTGCTCGACGAGGCGACGTCGAACCTGGACCTGCGCAGCGAGGCGACGATCGAGCGTGCGCTCGACGCCGTGCGCCAGGGCCGCACGGCGATCGTCATCGCCCACCGGCTCGCCACCGCCCAGCGGGCCGACCGGATCGCGGTGGTCGAGGAGGGCGGCATCAGCGAGATCGGCACCCATGCCGAGCTCGTCGCCGCCGGCGGCACCTACGCCGACCTGTACGCCACCTGGACTCGGCACACCACCGGCGGTACAGACTGAGCCGGTGAGCCCCATCGACGTCGTCCTGGCGATCCTGGTGGTGGCGGCGGGCACGACGGTCCAAGGCGCGGTCGGGTTCGGCGCCGCCCTGATCGCCGCGCCGCTGCTGGTGTTGATCGAACCGACGCTGGTGCCGGGCCCGATCAGCTTCGGCACCATCGCCTTCGGGCTGCTGATGCTCACCCGCGAGCGCGGCGCCGCGCACTGGGAGGCCATCCGCTGGCCCGCCATCGGCCTGCTGCCCGGGTCGATCGCCGGCGCACTCGTCGTGCGCTCCCTGGCCGACAAGGACCAGCTCACCGTGTTCTCCGCCGTCATCGTCCTCCTGGCGGTGACGTTGAGCGTGGTCGGCCTGCACCCGCGCCGACGGCCACCACAGCTGCTGGTGGGGGGTGTGGCCTCGGGGTTCATGGCGACCAGCGCCGGGATCGGCGGTCCACCGGTGGCGCTGTTCTTCCAGCATGCGTCCGGGTCCGAGGTCCGCGGCGCGCTGGCGCGCTTCTTCATCCTGTCGTCGGTGGCCGCCGTCGCCTTGCTGACGGCGTTCGGCCAGTTCGGCTGGGCCGAGCTGGGTGAGGGCCTGCTGCTCGTACCCGGCGCAGCCATCGGGTTCGCCGTCTCGGGCCGGCTCGTCGGGCGGCTGCCCGAGCATCGGGTGCGCACGGCCGTGCTCATCCTGTCGGCTGTGACCGCCGTCGTGGCGATCGCACGCGCGGTGCTGACGTGAGCGAGCCCGAGGGGCGCGAGGCCCAGTCGACGGCGGCCCTGACCCTGCGCGACGTGGGCGTGCGCGTCGACGGCCGCGCCCTGCTCCAGCGGGTGGACTGGACGGTCACCGCAGCGCAGCGTTGGGTGCTGCTCGGGCCCAACGGCTCGGGCAAGACGACCCTGGTCCGGGTCGCCTCGCTGCAGCTGCACCCGAGCTCGGGCGACGTCACGGTGCTGGGTGAGACGTTGGGCCGCACCGACGTGCGCACGCTGCGCACCCGCATCGGTCTGGTGAGCGCCGCGGTCGGCGCCCGCCTGCGCCCCGCCCTGCCCGCCCTCGACGTCGTGATGACCGCCCGCCACGGCGCGCTCGAACCGTGGTGGCATCGCTATGACGACGCCGACCGCGAACGGGCGCACGCACTGCTGGCGCGCTTCGGGGTGGCGCACCTCGCCTCGCACCGGACCGAGACGCTGTCGTCCGGCGAACGTCAGCGCGTGCTGCTGGCACGCGCCTTCATGCGCGATCCGGAGCTGCTGCTGCTCGACGAGCCGTTCACCGGCCTCGACCTCGGTGCGCGCGAGGACCTGATCGCCACGATCGACGACCTGGCGCGCGACGCCACCGCACCCCCGATGGTGCTGGTGACGCACCACCTCGAAGAGGTGCCGCCGGCCATGACCGATGCGCTCCTGCTGCGGCGCGGCGAGGTCGTGGCCGCCGGCGCCATCGACGCCACGCTCACCGATCGCAACCTGTCACGATGCTTCGACCGGTCGCTGGTGGTGCGGCGGACCGACCGACGGTGGTCGGCGACGAGCGCGCCCTAGCGAGCAGCGCCGGCGAGCAACGCCAGCAGCCGCGGCTTGGAGCGTTCGATCTCGTCGCGCAGCATCCGTTCGAGCAGCACGCCGCCGAAGCTGCCGCCGTAGTGCAGCCGCATCTCCAGTCGGGACCCGTCGGGGTGCTCGTGCACCGACGCGTCGAGCACCCAGGCGCTGTGGTCCCGGCCGTCGTGCTCGCGCCGCTCGAAGCGCACATGGGTCGGCGCATCGTCGACCGTGCGCACCATCCGCAGCCGCTTGGAGCGGGCCAGCGGACCGAGGCGGCCCCGCAGCTCGACCGCCCAGGCCGGGGCGCCGTCATCGCCGACGCCATCGGGCACGGCGCGCGGCACGATGCTCAGCCAGTCCGGATACCGCTCGAGGTCGCCGACGACGGCGAACAGCTCGTTCGGCGCGCACGGTGCGTCCAGGTCGGCCACGACATCCACGTCGCCATTGTGGCGAGCGAGGCGCGACGGGACCAACGCCGCATCGCTCGACGTCCGGACCGGGCGGCGAGTCAGCGGGGCGTGTCGGCGTCGGGACCCGGCCGGATGGCGAGCAGCACGCCGTCGTCGAGTGCGATCGACGCCGCCGGCTCGATGAGGACGTTGCTCATCCCGCGCGCCGAGCCCGGGTGCAGCACCTCGCCGTGGAGGGCGTACCGCAGGCCCGAGGTGCGCACCCCGCGCGCCGGTCCGCCGACCGCCAGCAGCGACACCACCTCGCCCGGTTCGCCGAGCAGCTGCCGCTCGTCGCGCACGATGTGGACCCGGGCGTCGCCGAGCACGGCGTCGATGCGCATCCCGGCCCACCGCGGTGCCGCCAGCACCAGGGCGTTGGCGACGAGGTGGTCGAGGCGCCCGCCGCCACCGCCGAGCACGATCACCTGCGCGGCGCCCTGGTCGAGCGCCAGGGCCAGGGCCAGCTCCAGATCGGTCTCGTCCTTGTCGACCGGGTGCCGGTGCACCGTCGTACCACCGGCAGCGAGCCGATCGACCGTCGCCGCATCGAGGGAGTCCAGATCGCCGACGAGGTGGTGCACCGGCACCGCCACCGATGCCGCCAGCAGCGCGCCGCTGTCGGCGGCGATGACGACGGGTACGGCGTCGACCGGCGTCAGCAGCGTCGCCAGGAGCGTGCGGTCCACGGCGCCCCCACCGGCGAGCACCAGCACGACACCGGGGCGCGGGGCGTCCGAATCGCCGATCGATCCGCCGTCGGACACCGTTCAGCCGATCGAGGTGGCCAGCACGACGAGCGTGGCGAACCCGTTGACCGTCATGTGGGCGACGATCGAGGGACCGAGCCGACCCGTGACGAGCCGCAGCAGCCCGAACGTCACGCCGAGCACCCCGATGTGCACGAGCATGAGCCCCAGGCCCAGCCACGTCGACGCCGGTTGGGCGTGCAGCAGCGTGAAGAGCACCGTCGACACGACGAACGCCGCCCACCGGTTGAACCGCTTCTCGACGGCGCCGAACGTCAGGCCCCGGAAGAACAGCTCCTCGAAGATGGGTGCGCCGAGCACGGCGATCGCTCCCACGACGAGCACGCCCAGGCCGGTGTTGGCGTTGTCCGAGAGGATCTGGGTGTTGGTCTCGGGTCGGACGTCGATCTGCTGCTCGATGACGCCGAGCAGGACGTTGACCACGAGCGCGCCGACCGCTGCCGCCACGCCCAGGAACAGGTCGTACCACTCCATCCGGAAGCCGAAGTCGGCCTTGAGCGTGCCGAGCCCCTTCACCCAGCTGCAGTAGACCGGCCAGCCGGCGAACCCGATCCAGGTGCCGAGCGCACCGAGCAGCGTCACCCACACGCCGTTGGTGGCCACGCCGGACACGGCCACGGGGAGCGTCAGCAAGGTGCTGGCCAGCAGCACGATGCCGAGGCCCCAGAAGATGTCGCCCATGCCCCACCGACGCGGGTCGACGACCGCCGGGGGCGGCACGGGCCAGCTCGTGGGGGGAGCCGTGGGTGGGGCGGTGGGCGGCGCGACCGGCGCCGACGACCACGGATCGTCGGCGGTGGTGTTCGGTGGTCGCAGGTCGGTCATGGCCGCACCATTCCACCACGGCCCGACGCCGCCGGCGTCGCGGTGCCGGACGGCGTCGTGCGGCGGGGACCGATCAGCGGCGGAGGAGGTCCTTGGCGATGTGGGTGATCTGGATCTCGTCCGTGCCGGCGTAGATCTGCAGCACCTTGGCGTCGCGAGCGAGCTGCTCCACCTTGAACTCCGCCATGTAGCCGTTGCCGCCGTGCAGCTGCACCGCCTCGAGCGCCACCTCCATGGCGGCACGGGCCGAGTACAGCTTCATCGCCGACGCCTCCGCCAGCGTGAGGCCCTGGCCCTGCTGGGACAGCTCGATGTAGCGGAACACGAGGTTCTGCACGTTGAGCCGGTGCACCTCCATGATGGCCAGCTTCTCCTGGATGAGCTGGAACTCGCCGATCGGCTTGCCGAACTGGACGCGGTCCTTGGCGTACTGGACGCTCAGCTCGAGGCACCGCTCGATGATGCCCAACGCCATGGCGGCCACGCCCGAGCGCTCCATCGAGAACGTGTCCTTGGCGCCCGCACGGCCGCCCGACGGGACGTCCTCGGTCTCGCCGATCAGGCGGTCGCGCCCCACGCGCACGTCGGAGAGGAACAGCTCGCCGGTCGGTGAGCTGTGCATGCCCATCTTGCGCAGCGGCTTGGACTGCTCGAGGCCCGCCATGCCCTGGTCGAGCACGAACGACAAGATCTTGCGCTCCTCCGGCGGGTTGCCCTCGTCGAGCTTGCAGATGAACACGATGGTGTCGGCGTAGGGACCGTTGGTGATGAAGGTCTTGGAGCCGTTGAGCACGTACTCGTCGCCGTCGCGGCGCGCCGTCGCCTTCATCGAGCCGAAGGCGTCGGAACCGGAGTTGGGCTCGGTGATGGCCCAGGCGCCGATCTTCTCCAGCGTGAGCAGCTCGGGCACCCACCGCTCCTTCTGGGCGATGGTGCCGCGCGAGGAGATGGCGGCGGCGGTGAGCCCCATCGACACGCCCATCGCCGTCACCATGCCGGGGCTGTAGCGGCACAGCTCCATGATCGGGATCATCGTCATCGACGGGTCCATGCCACCGCTGCGCTCCGCCTTGGCGGGCGGCTCGGTGCCGTTCGCCTCCGCCTCGGCGACGGCCTTCTCGAACTCGATGCGCTTCTTGAAGCCCTCGCGCGCCATCACGTCCATGCCGAAGGTGGCGAAGAGCTTGCGCAGCACGTCGTACGGCGGCAGGTCACCGTGCTCGAGATCGTCGTGGATCGGCACGATCTCCTTCTCGATGAACTGCCGCACGGCCTCGCGCAGCATCTGCTGCTCGTCGCTCCAGTCGATCATGTCGACGGTCCCCCTGATCCGGGCCGGTCGGGCCTCGTGCCCGCCGGACGGGCGATGACTCTACCGGCGCGGGCCCGCGCGGCTAGAACGAAGCGGTCATGGCTGCGACCACCTCCAGCGGCGGCGACGCGCCGCTCCCGGGCGCGCGACCGGCCGCCACCCCCCGGGCGTCGATGCCGTACTTCCCCGCGCTCGACGGCATCCGGGCGCTGGCGGTGGCGGCCGTGCTGTGCTTCCACGGCGGGTTCAGCTGGGCCGAGGGCGGCTACCTCGGCGTGTCGACGTTCTTCACGCTGTCGGGCTTCTTGATCACGAGCCTGCTGCTCACCGAGCACCGGTCGACGGGGGCCATCGACCGCAAGGCGTTCTGGTCGCGGCGGTTCCGTCGGCTCATGCCGACCGCCCTGGCCGGCATGGTCATCACCACGGTCTACGGCGCCACCGTCGCCACGTCGGACCAGCGGGCCAACCTGGCGGGCGACACCATCGCGGCGTTGACGTACACCGCCAACTGGCGCTTCATCCTCGAGGGGCGCAGCTACGGCCAGCTGTTCGCGGCGCCGTCACCGCTGCAGCACTTCTGGAGCCTGGCGATCGAGGAGCAGTTCTACCTGGTCTTCCCCCTGATCGCCGCCGCGGCGTTGGGACGAGCGGTCGTGGGCCGTACCCGGCCCACCGTCGCACGGTTGGCGGCGATCCTCACCGTGCTGATCGCCGCCGGCATCGCCGTGCCGCTGGTGTTCGGCTGGGACCACGACCGCATCTACTACGGCACCGACAGCCGCTCGCCCGAGCTCCTGCTGGGCGCCGTGCTGGCGATCGTCGTGTCACGGCGCCGGGCGGCGGCCCGCCTGGCGGCGCCGGGTCCGCTGCGCAGCGCTGTCGCCGTCGGCGGCGCGCTCGCCGTCGTGCTCTCCGTCGTGTGCTTCGCCACCGTGGCCCAGGAGTCCGAGTGGCTGTACCGGGGTGGGTTCGCCCTGTTCGCCGTCGTGACCTGCGCCCTCGTCACCGCCGCGCTCGTCCCGGTCGGCCCGGTCCGCTCCGCCCTCGCACGCCGCCCCCTCGTGTACGTCGGCACCATCAGCTACGGCATCTACGTGTACCACTGGCCGCTGTTCCTGTTCGTCGACCGCCTCCTGCCCGACCTGGCGGATGCGCCGGCGTTCGTCCTGAAGCTGGCGCTGACGGTGCCGCTGGCCGTCGCCTCCAAGCGGTGGCTCGAGGACCCGATCCGCCACGGCGCCCGCATCGCCGGGCACGCCCCGTGGAAGGTGGCGCCGATCCCGATCGCCGTGATCGCGGCGGGCGCCATCATCGTCAGCGCCACCGCCCCGCCGCCGGAGAACGACTTCGAGGCCGATCAGGCCTCGCTCGAGGCCCTGATCGCCGAGCAGTCGGTCGGCGCCACCACCCCGCCCGGGACGACCGCTCCGCCGCGCGTGGCCATGTTCGGCGACTCGACGGCGCTGCGCACCGGGTTCGGCCTGGCGATGGCCTTCAGCGAGTCCGGCGAGGGCGTCCTCGTCGACGGCGGCGTCGAGCTCGGCTGCTCGATCGTGCGCGAGGGCACGATGCGCGACAACACGGCAGAAGGACCCAACAAGCCCTTCTGCGCCGAGTGGGACACGACCTGGGCGCAGGCCGCCGACGAGGACCAGCCCGACGTGGCCGTCATCCAGACCGGCCCGTGGGATGTGATCGACCACCAGCTGCCCGGCGATCCGGTGTGGCGGGCTCCCGGCGACCCGGTCTTCGATGCCGTGCTGGCGGACGAGATGCGAGGGATCGTCGAGCTGTTCGCCGAGCGCGACATCCACGTGGTGTGGCTGACGCTGCCCGAGCTCGGTGCGCCCGAGGGCGAGGATCCGTTCGAGTGGCGCGGCCCGGGATCGGATCCGGCGCGTGCCGAGCGCTACAACGAGCTGCTGCGCCAGGTGGCGGCGGAGCAGCCCGACGCCGTCACCGTCGTCGACCTGGCGGCGTGGCTGGCGGACTCGGGCGAGGACCGGCGCCTGCGCCCCGACGGCACGCACTTCACCAACGAGACCGCACGCGAGGTCGCTGACCGCTTCCTGATCGCCGAGATCCTCGCCGCCGCCAACGGCGCCGCCACGACCTCGGGCACCACGAGCGGCGGCTGACCGCCCGGGGGCTGCTCCGATCCGGCGAGGGCCCGCCGGTAAGCTGGCACGCCTGCCGCCCGAGCACCGGAGGGGATCGCAACACGTGGCGCGAACCGATGCCGATGCGCGACCTGACGGCGCGGGCCCAGCGCTCGCACCCGCTGCCGGCGGGGCTGCAGCACCCGCCACCGACCCCACCACGGCCGAGCGGGCCCGCATGCCCTACTTCCCCGCGCTCGACGGCATCCGCGCCTTGGCCGTCGCCGCCGTGCTGGCCTTCCACGGCGGCTTCAGCTGGGCCGTCGGCGGCTACCTCGGCGTGTTCACCTTCTTCACGCTGTCGGGCTTCTTGATCACCAGCCTCCTGCTGACCGAGCACCGGGCCACCCACACCATCGATCGCCGGGCCTTCTGGTCGCGCCGCTTCCGCCGCCTGATGCCCACGGCGCTCGCCGGGCTGGTGCTCACCACGCTCTACGGCGCCATGGTCGCCACGCCCGATCAGAAGGCCAGCCTGGCCGGCGACACCGTGGCGGCCCTGACCTACACGACCAACTGGCGCTTCATCCTCGAGGGCCGCAGCTACGCCGACCTGTTCGCGGCGCCGTCGCCCGTGCAGCACTTCTGGAGCCTCGCCATCGAGGAGCAGTTCTACCTGCTGTTCCCGATCATCTGCCTGGCGGCGCTCAGCGTGCGCCGCCAGAGCCGGACCAGCCTGCGGCGGGGCCGCAACACGCTGACCGCCGTGATCGTCGGGCTGATCGCCCTGGGCATCGCCGTGCCGTTGCTGGCGGGGTGGGACCACGACCGCATCTACTACGGCACCGACAGCCGCTCGCCGGAGCTGCTCCTGGGTGCCCTGCTCGCCGTCGCACTGCACCACCGCCGCTTCACGGCACGGTTGGCGACCCGTGGCCCGGTGCAGACGACCGCCGCCGCCCTCGGCGTGGCCGCCATCGCCGTGATGGCCGTGGCCTGGGCGACGGTCGGCCAGCAGTCTGCGTGGCTCTACGAGGGCGGGTTCGCCGCCTACGCCGTCGTGTCGGTGGCGCTGATCACCGCCGCCATCGTCCCGATCGGCCCCGTGCGTCGGGTGCTCGCCGTAC
>JAGQTE010000234.1 GCA_020439175.1 Acidimicrobiales bacterium
ACCTCGCCCGCCACGCCGTCGGCGTCGAGCTCCTTGTCGCGGCGCGCCGCGTCCCACCCGCCGCGCAGGCCCTCGGCGTTCTCCGCCTGCCACTCCTCGGCGAACTCCTCGTTCAAGAAGCCTTGGCGTGCCGACTCGGCCAGCTTGGCCCGCGCCTCGAGGTAGGCGTCGAAGCGCTCGCGGTACTCCGGGTCCAGCCAGTCGCGGTACTGCTCGTTCGGCAGGCCGGCGTGCGTGTCGGAGCTGATGACCAGGTAGCGGTCGCTCATAGCGGGTCCTCCAGGTAGGTGGGGGCCGAGCGCTCGCGCATCGAGGTGGCGCGGGCGTCGATCTTGGCGTCGGTGCGGTCGCTGGCCGGGAGGATCCAGAAGCGGTCCTCGAGGATGCCGGCGAGGCATTCGGCGGCGACGGCCTCGACCGGCGTGTACTCGACGGGGATGCCGGCGGCGGCCATGCGGGCTTCGAACGACTCGATGGTCGTGTACGGCGTGCGGCGCGGCTCGGCGTTGGCCCAGCGCTCGGGCCGCTTGCTCGACGACTCGAGCAGCCCGGTGCGCAGCACCTTCGGCCCGGGGTAGAGCACGGACACGCCGATGGGGGCGTCGACCTGGCGCAGCTGGGCGTAGAGCACCTCGGTCAGCGTGGTGACGGCCGACTTGGTGGTGGCGTAGATGGCGGTGCTCGGGAGCGGGGCGACGCCGCCGTTGCCCGACGACGTGTTGACGACGTGGCCGTCCTCGCCGCCGGCGAGCATGGCCGGCACGAAGGCCTTGATGCCGTGGATGACGCCCCACAGGTTGACGGCGAAGCCCCACCCCCAGTCGTTGAGGGTGTGCTCCCACATCTTGCCCTCGGCCCCGGCGCCGACCCCGGCGTTGTTGCACAGAACGTGGACGGCGCCGAACGCGGCGTAGGCCTCGTCGCGCAGGCGCTCGACCGAGGCGAAGTCCGACACGTCGGTGACGACGCCGATGACGTCGTGGCCGGCGGCGCGCAGCTCGTCGACGGCGTCGCCCAGCGGGTCGGCGAACACGTCGGCGAGGACCACGCGCATGCCGGCGTCGGCGAAGCAGGCGCCGAGCGCCTTGCCCACGCCGCCGGCGCCGCCGGTGACGACGGCGACCTTGCCGTCGACCTCGCGCATCAGTCCTTGCCCGCCGGGGAGAGGTCGTCGTAACGCTGGTGGGCGTAGGGCTCGATGTCGGCGGCGGGCAGCCGTGCGACCAGCTCGCCCCACTGCGAGCTGCGGCGCTCCGACAACGTGATGGCGAGGCCGCCGACGATGGGGATGTCGGCGACCGGATCGAAGCGCGACTCGCCGAGCACCAGGCTGCCGTCGACGGCGCGGTGCGCCCGGGTCTCGGTCTCTCGGTGGCAGTGCACGAGCCACGGGTCGTCGTCGAAGCCGGCGCCCGACGGCGAGCGCAGGAACTTGACGTAGAAGTCGACGCGGTCGCCGGCCGGCGGCGGGTCGAGCTCGGCGCCGAGCGTGCCGCCGAGCTCGATGATGGTCGCCCCCATCCGGGCGACAGTCGCCGCCACGGTGCCGGCCGCCTCGTCGGCGCCGAGGCTGATCTGCGCCAGCTTCTTCGGCTCGCCGAACGTCTCGCGCCCGCCGATGACGGCCTGCTCGGTGGTCATCGGCATCAGCAGCGGGTACCACCCCTCGAGGTCGCCGTGGCGGGCGGCGACGGCCACCGTGCCGGCGCCGAACGGCGGGTAGGTGCCGCCGAGGTCGACGCGCGACACGCCGACCTTCACCGTCGGCTCGTGCGCCGGGGCCAACGGCGGCGGCAGCACGGCGGCGATCACCGCGGGGTCGGTGGCGAACGTCGCCGTCAGCGACGTCGACCAGGCGCCGAGCTTGGTGGCGGCCACCTCGCGGTCGGTGCGGTCGGCGACGGGGCGGGCGCCGTAGCGGATCGTCGGCATCGGTCCTCCTCAGCGACCCATGAAGCGGGCGGCGGCGAAGGCCGGGCAGCGCAGCGCCTCGTCGGGGATGTCCTCGGGCGGCAGCGGCGTGGCGACCTCGGCCGGGCTCGGTCCGAACTGGGCGGCGAGCGGCTCGAGCACGGCGAGGTCGAGCTGGTAGAGGCGGGCGGCGTTGGTACCGACCATGGCACGCACCTCGTCGGTCGGCACGTCGGCGAAGGCGACGCGCAGGTGCTGGCGCGAGAACGGCCAGCACCCCTCGAGGTGCGGGAAGTCGCTCCCCCACATGATGCGGTCCACGCCGACCTGGTCGCGCAGGTCGACCTCGTGGCGACGGATGAAGCTGGAGCCGAGGTGGCACTGACGGGCCCAGTACTCCGACGGCTTGAGCGACAGCGCCTTGGTGGCGGCGCCGAAGCGCGCCTCCTGCGAGCCTGCCGCACCACCGGCGCCGGCGAGGCGGCCGGCGTAGTAGTCGAGACGGGTCAGCTCCTCGGGGATCCACGCCGTGCCCTGCTCGGTGAAGACGAACTGCAGGTCGGGGTGGCGCTCCATCACCCCGGCGAAGATGAGGTGCCACAGCGACCGGTGCGCCCACCACGTCACCTCCAGCAGGAACACCGCCTGCGCCGCCGGGTAGTCGCCCATGTCGGGGGCGGCGCTGCCGCTGTGGTGGTTGACCGGCATGCCGAGCTCGTCGCAGACCGCCCAGATCGGCTCGTAGTCGGGGGCGTACAGCGGCGGCACGCCCGAGCCCGGGGGCGCGCCCGGCAGCAGGACGCCGCCGGTGAGGCCGTGCTCGTGCGCCCAGCGGATCTCGTCGACCGAGCCGGCGACGTCGTGCAGCATGATCTGGCAGATGCCCGCCCGACGGCCCGGGGCGGCGGCGCAGAAGTCGGCGAGCCAGCGGTTGTGGGCCCGCAGGCCGGCCCACCGCCGCTCCAGGTCGCCGTCGCTTGCCCCCGGCGGCTGGTGCACCAGCGAGGTCTTGGGGAAGAACGGCGGGATCGTGTTGGGAAACAGCACCTCGGCCACCACGCCGTCGGCCTCCAGTTCGGCCT
>JAGQTE010000235.1 GCA_020439175.1 Acidimicrobiales bacterium
GGCAACGCGGCGCAGGTCGGCGTCACCGACTTCTTGGAGTTCTACGCCGCCGACCCCGCCACCGACGTGGCCATCGCCTACGTCGAGGGCATGGTCGACGGTCGCGGCTTCTTCGAGCGCCTGCGCGCCGTGTGCGAGCAGCTGCCCGTGGTGCTGGTCAAGGGCGGCGCCACCGCCGGCGGGGCACGTGCCGCCGCCAGCCACACCGGCTCGCTGGCGACCGACGACCGGGTCTTCGACGGCATGTGCCGCCAGGCGGGCGCCGTGCGCGCACCCACGATCGAGGCGGCGTTCGAGATCGCCGCCACGTTCGCCACCCAGCCCCTGCCGAAGGGACCGGGCGTGATGGTCGTGTCGACCGCCGGCGGTTGGGGCGTGGTCACGGCAGACGCCATCACCGCGTCGCCCGATCTGGAGCTGCTGGCGATGCCCGACGACCTGCGCGCCGAGCTCGACGCCCAGCTCCCGCCGCGCTGGAGCCGGAACAACCCGATCGACATGGCCGGCGGCGAGACCAAGGACACCATCCCCGCCGTGCTGCGCACCGCCACGGCGCACCCCAGCGTCGACGCCGTCGTGTTCTTGGGGATGGGCATCCAGGGCAACACCGCCCAGATGGAGCGTGCCGGACGGTTCTACCCGGACCACGGCCTCGAACGCATCGTCGCCTTCCACGAGCGACAGGAGCGGCGCTACACGGCCACGGCCGCCGAGCTGGCCGACGAGCTGGCCAAGCCCGTGCTCACCGCCACCGAGCTCGCCGTGACCGCCCCCGACAACGCCGCCGTGCGCGGCGTCGTCGCCTCTGGTCGGTACTGCTACCCGTCGTCGAACCGCGCCGTCGCCGCGCTCGAGCACCTGTGGCGCTACAGCAGGTGGCGACGCGATCGCGACCTGCCGACTCCCTAGGCTCTGCACTCGTGCCCTCGACCGGCCCTCGCGCCGCCATCGCCTCGCTCCTCGCTGCGCTCGCGCTCGCCACGACCCTCGTCGTCCCGGCCGCGGCCCAGGCGCCGACGCCCGGCTCCACGCCGGGATCGAGCCCGACCGCGCTGGCGACTCCCGTGCTCAGCGTGCGGCGCGCACCCGAGTTCCTGCGCAGCCAGGCCATCGACGCCGCTGTCGAGCAGCAGGTGGCACCGGTGCTCGCCGACGTCCCGGAGCAGAGCTGCCTCGCCATCACCGACCACGGTCGTGACGTGACCGGGGTGCGCCGCGACCTGCCACTCATCCCGGCCTCGGTGAACAAGCTCCTGACGACCGACGCCGCCGTGGCGGTGCTCGGGCCGACCGCCACCCTCGACACCGTCGTGCGGGCCGACGCCGCGCCGGGACCCGACGGGGTCGTCGCCGGCAACCTGTACCTGGTCGGCGGCGGAGACCCGCTGCTGTTCACGGAGGGGTTCCGCGTCACCCTCAAGGACGAGGACCAGATCCAGACCGACTTCGCCGCCGTCGCCGACGCCGTCGCCGCCGCCGGGATCACGGAGGTCCGCGGCGGCATCGTCGGCGACGAGTCGCGCTACGACGCCGAGCGCGGCATCCCCACGTGGTCGTCGAACTATCAGGCCGAGGGCGCTGCGGGCGCCCTCAGCGCCCTCGAGGTCAACCGGGGCCAGACCGGGCTCTCGCAGGACCCCGACACCCCGGCACGCGTCCGCAAGCTCGGCGACCCGCCGACGCTGGCGGCCGAGACGCTGGCGTCGCTGCTCGCCGATCGCGGGGTCAGCGTGTCCGGCCCACCGACCGCCGGTACCGCGCCGGCGGCGTCGGTGGAGGTGGCGCGTGTGCCGTCCGTGCCGATCGAAGACCTCGCCGCCGAGATCCTGACGTGGTCCGACAACACCGCCGCCGAGCTGTTGACCAAGGAGGTCGGCCGCGCCAGCTCGGGGTCGGGGACGACCACGGCCGGCGTCACGGCAATCCAGCAGAACCTGGCCGCCCAGGGCCTGCCGATGGCGGGCGTCACGATGACCGACGGCTCGGGGCTCGACCGCGGCAACCGCGTCACCTGCGAGCTCGTCGTCGACCTGCTCGACCGCCAGGGACCCGACTCGAGCCTGGCGGACGGGCTGTCCGTCGCCGGCGAGTCGGGCACCCTGCGCGACCGCCTGCGCGGGTCGGCCCTGGCCGGCCGGCTCCGGGCCAAGACCGGCACCCTGTCCGAGGTCAACGCGCTCGCCGGGTTCGTCACGACCGACGACGGGCGCGAGCTGACCTTCGCCATGATCGTCAACGACGACGAGGAAGAGGGCTACCAACGCCTCGATGAGCTGGCCCTGGCCCTGCTGAGCGCCACCGACGCCCCTGCGGTCGAGGTGCTGGGGCCTCGATGAGCGACCGACCGATGCCGATGTTCCCGCTCGGCTCGGTGCTCGTCCCCGGCCTGCTCCTGCCATTGCACGTGTTCGAACCCCGGTACCGGGCGCTGGTGCACGACGTGCTCGCCGCCGACGGACGGTTCGGGGTGACGCTGATCGAGCGTGGCAGCGAGGTCGGCGGAGGCGACGAGCGCACCGCCGTCGGCACCGCAGCGCAGATCGTGCAGGCCGAGGAGTCGCCGGACGGACGGTGGGGGATCCTCGCCGTCGGTGAGGAGCGCATCCGTGTGCTGCGATGGCTCGACGACGATCCGTACCCGCGCGCCGTGGCCGAGCCGTGGCCCGAGGACCCCGCGCCGGTGCCGGCCGAGCGCATCGAGGTGGTCGCCGCCCTCGTGCGGCGCGCGTTGGCGCTGCACGTCGAGCTCGGTGACCTGCGTGCCGGGATCGACCTCGAGCCGGTCGACGATCCGGTGGCGGCCAGCCACCAGCTCTGCGGCGCCACGGCCCTCGGTCCCGCCGACCGCTACCGCCTGCTGTGCTGCCCCGGGCCCGCCGAGCGCCTGGACCTGCTCGAGACGCTGGTCGCGGAGGACCTCGACCTGTCGGCGTTCCGCCTCGGCGGACCTGCGGACGGCCCGCCCCTTGCATGACGACCGGCACGACCACTAGACCGTCGCTCGTGGCACAACGGGGGCACAAGAGCGTTCCGGAGGTCATCGCCGAGCTGTGGGA
>JAGQTE010000236.1 GCA_020439175.1 Acidimicrobiales bacterium
ACGGCACCACGGCGTACGTGGCCAGCTTCGGTGGCGGTCACGTGTCGACCATCGACCTCGCCACGCGCACCGTCGACCCCGACGACATCCCCGTCGGCGACAGCCCGTTCGACGTCGAGCGCAGCCCCGACGGCACCCAGATGTGGGTCGCCAACCTCGACTCCGGCAGCGTCTCGACCATCGACGTCGCCACCCGAACCGTCGACCCGACCGCCATCGGCACGGCCGGCGGCCCCTCGGGCATCGCCTTCACCCCCTGCCCGACGCCCACCCCGTCGAGCACGACGACCAGCACGACCGCACCGGTCCCCGCCGTCACCCCGGCGTTCACCGGCTGATCGCCGCTCCTCGCGCGCCGCACTGGCGGCGCCGGCCCGAGCGCCTGCGCCTCGCCCGCCGCACCGAACGAACCGGCAGATCGCGTCACCTACGCACCGAATCTGCCGGCTCGATACCGCGACGGCTCCGCCATCCGGCTCGACGCGCAACGGCCGCGACGGCTGCACCACCCGGCCCGGCGGCGACGATCCCGGTACGGTGCACGCCCATGACGAGCGCACGTGACACGGTGGACGCCTTCGGCGAGCGGTGGGGCGCCCACGACCTCGACGGCTGCCTGGCCATGCTCACCGACGACTGCGTCTTCGATGCCACTGGGCCGGCGCCCGACGGCACCCGCTGCGTGGGCGTCGACGCCATCCGCGCCGCCTGGGAGCCGATCTTCGCCGACACCGCCGCGACGTTCACGGCCGAGGAGACCTTCGACGCCGACGACCGGGTCGTGCAGCTGTGGCGCTACGACTGGGGCGACGGCCACGTGCGCGGCGTCGACGTGTTCCGTGTGCGTGACGGCAAGGTCGCCGAGAAGCTGTCCTACGTCAAGGGCTGAGCCGGTCGGCGTGCGCCGGCCCCGTCACGGCTCGAGCGGCACGGCGAAGGCCGAGAGGTAGTCGGCAAGCTGGGCGCGCGCCGCGTCGGCGTCGAACCCCCACTCCGCCGCCGTGTAGCGGTGGGTGCCGTGCTTGCCGCGCGGCTTGTCCCGCACGTAGGCGCGGATGGCGTCGGCATGGGCGTCGGTGAGCGGCCGCCCGATCTGGGCGTAGGCGCCGCCGATGGCCGCCACCGGATCGGCCATCAGGTCGGCGAACCGCACATCGCCGAAGATCCCCGGGATCGTCCCGTCGGCCCGCCGGCGCGCCACGGTGGCGAGGGCGTCGGTGAACACGGCGCCGATCAGCGCCGCCAGGCCGTCGAGGTCGACCTCGTCGGTGCGCAGCCACTGGACCATCGCCGTCGTCGACACGGTGGACGGCATCGTCTTGGCCGGATCCCGATGCGTCTGGATGATGCGGGCGTCGGGATACGCGGCGAGCAGGTCGTCGAGCATCAACAGGTAGCCGGGCGTCTTGAGGATCCACGTCGCCGGCTCGTGGCCGTGTTGGACCGTCTGCAACACGAGGCGGTGCAAGGCCAGGTCGGCGCCGACGTCGGGCACCCAGTCACCGAGCCCGCCGAGCACCATCGACCAGTGGTTGCCGGCGAACGACGGCAGCGACAGCGTGATGCACTCGACCGGCAGGTCCGAGCGCAGCTCGTGGATGGCGGCGAACTCTGGCTGCACGTCGGCCCACAACTCCTGCTCGCACTCGGTCATGGCCAGCACCTCGGCGCGCCCGACGCCCGGCGGCGGCACGGGATGCAGCACGTCGGCGGCGATGGGCGAGCGCACGCCGGGGTCGAGCGCCAGCAGCTCGAACAGGATCGTGGTGCCCGAGCGCGCCGGGCCGGTCACGACGATCGGCGCCTCGATCGGCTCGTCCCGCACCTCGGGGTGCTCGGCGAGGTTGCGCGCCAGGAGCGCCCGGGTCCGCAGACCCCGCAGCAGCTCCTCGCTGGTCATCAGGCGACCGACGACGTGCAACGGCGAGTCGTCGACGGCAGCGACCAGACGGCGGAACCGGTCCTCCCAGTCGCCGTCGACGCCGGCGAGCGTGAAGGCGCTCGTGTCGGTGGCGTCGAGGCCGAGCGACGTCGCAGCCGCCGCCAGCAGGTCGTCCGCCCGCAGCGGCACGACGGCCGCCGCGCCCCCGGCGGCGCCGGCCATGGCGTTGCAGCGGCGCACCCAGTCGGGACGGACGTAGCGTTGGGCCATCGGTTCGAGCATCCGACGATTCTGGCGTGCCGTAAGGTGCGCCGCTGACGGCCACACGACGACGACGGGAGCACGGGCGCCATGGCGATCTTCGACGATCCGCTGCACGAGACCTTCGCCGAGTGGCACCTGGGGTTCGCGCCCTACGGCGGCGGCGACGTCGGCGAGCTCCAGGCGCTGGCTGCGCAGATCGGCCCCGGCGACGATGCGGCCTTCCACGAGGTGTTCACCCGGCACGCCGACCACCTGGCCGCCGAGGCCGCCGACGCCGAGGCCGCCGGGCACCGGGCGTCGGCGCGCGCCACGTACCTGCGCGCCGCGGCCTACTACGGGTCGGCCGGCCGCGTCCTGTTCGGCACGCCTGTCGACGCCCGCCTGGTGGACGGCTTCGGGCGCCAGAGCGACGCCTTCGCCCGGCATCTGGCGCTGCTCGACGCTCCCGCCGAGCCGCTCGCCATCCCCTACGAGTCGACCCACCTGCCGGGGTGGCTCGTGCGCAACCCCCGGCGCCCCGACGCCGAGCTGCCGACCGTCGTCGTCGGCGGCGGATGGGACTCGACCTGCGTCGACAACTACCTCGGCATCGGCGTCGCCACCCTCGAGCGCGACTACCACATCGTGCTGGTGGACGGTCCGGGCCAGGGCAAGCTCCTCATCGAGGAGGGGCTGCCGCTGCGCCACGACTGGGAGGCCGTGATCACCCCGGTCGTCGACCACATCGTCGGCATCGACGGCGTCGATGCCGACCGGCTCGTGTATCAGCCGTGGAGCCTGGGCGGCTACATGGTCGTGCGCGTCGGCGCCTTCGAGCACCGCTTCGCCGCGCTGGTCGCCGACCCCGGGCAGCTCTCGGTCGGCGGCAAGCTCGTCGCCGGGTTCCGCATGATGGGGCTGACGCCGGAGCAGGAGACGCACCTGCCCGAGCTCGACCCCGACTTCGCCGACGGAGCGATGCAGATCATCCAGTCGGACCGCAACCTCGACTGGTCGCTGCACAAGCGGGCCTTCTGGACCAACGGCGCCTCGACCTTGCAGGAGCTCGTCACCGAGCTGTCGCGCTGGACGCTCACGCCCGAGCTGCTGGCCCAGGTCACGACGCCGATCCTGGTGGCCTCCGCCGAGAACGACCGCGCCTCGACCGACACCGACGCCCTCTTCGCCGGGCTCCCGGGCCCCAAGACCCGGATGCACTTCACCGCCGCCGAGGGCGCCGACATGCACTGCGAGATGCTCAACCGGTCGCTGGCCAACCGCCGGTTCCTCGACTGGATCGACGACCAGGTGGGCGCCTGACGTTCACCGCAGACCGCACGTTCGCCGCACCACGCCACCGAGCCAGCGAGCCACCGAACACAGGAGCCGACATGGGAGCCGACACCGATCCGAAGGTGGACGCGTACATCGACCGTTCGACGAAGTGGCCGGACGAGCTCGCCGCCGTTCGGCCGATCCTGCTCGACGCCGGGCTGACCGAGGCCATCAAGTGGGGCAAGCCCTGCTACAGCCACGGCAAGGCCAACATCGCCATCCTCCAGGAGATGAAGGGCTTCCTGGCGGTGATGTTCTTCAAGGGCTCGCTGCTCGAAGACCCCGGCGGTGTGCTCGTCGAGCAGGGCCCCAACTCGCGCGCCGCCAAGCGCATCGAGCTGACGTCGGTCGACGGCGTCGCTCGCCTCGCCGACACCATCGCGGCATACGTCGCCGAAGCCATCGACGTCGAGGAGGCCGGGCTGCAGGTGGCGCCGGCCCCCGAGCCCGCGCTGTGCGCCGAGCTCCAGCACCGCATCGACACCGACGCCGCCTTCAAGGCCGCCTTCGAAGGGCTCACGCCCGGACGCCGGCGCGAGTACAACCTGCAGATCGCCGGCGCCAAGCAGGCGTCGACCCGGGAGGCCCGCGTCGAGAAGTACGCGCCGAAGATCCTCGCCGGCAAGGGCTTCCGCGACTGACCCGTCAGCGATCGCCGACGAGGACGGGCACCAGCGCCGCCGCCACCTCGGCGGGACGCTCCTCGTGCGAGAACAGGCCGGCGTCGTCGATCACCACCAACCGGGCGTCGGCGAACGTGTCGACCATCTGGCGCGCCCACGCCACGGGGAAGAACTTGTCCTCGGCGCCCCAGACGAGCTGCACCGGCACGTCGATGCGGCGATGCAGCTCGCCCAGCTCGCGCACGAACCGGGGCGAGAAGCTGCGCAGGACCCGCATCGTCGCCGCCCGGTACGCCGGGTCGTGCGCCAGGGGGCGCAGGAAGAGCTCGTCGAAGTCGCCGTCGAGCAGCGACCGGTCGACGAAGGCGTCGCCGAGGACGAACCCGTTGCGCCGCAACGACGGCTTGTCGGCCAGCCAGCCGAGGGCGGCGCCGAACCCCGGCAGGTGGCGACCGTTGACGAAGAGCTTGAAGCGCAGGCTCAAGCCCTGGGGCTGCTCGGTGTCGATCAGCCCGAAGGCCCGCACCCGGGCGTCGCCGGCAAGGGCGTGCCGGGCGATCATCCCGCCGCTGTCGTGGCCGACGACGGCCAGGTCGTCGAGGCCCAGCACGTCGACCACACGGCGCACCGCTGCGATGTGGCCCTCGATCGACACCGGCGTGTCGGGGCCGACCCGGCTCGATCCGGCGCTCGGCAGGTCGATGACGTGACACGTCACGTGCTCGACGAGGTGCGGCAGCAGCAGGCGGAAGGTCGCGCCGCTGACCGGCCACCCGTGCACGAACAGCACGTCGGGTCCGGTCCCGACCCGGCGGTACGCCACCTCGGCACCGCCGGCGCCGACGTCGACGAAGCGATCGGGCGGGGCGCGGAACAGGTCGGTGGCGTCGGCGGCGGTGAGCGTCGTCATGGCAGGTCCTCCTGGATGCCGGTGGCGGCCGTGCGGGTGGCGGCCGTCGCACCGTCGCGCCGGCGCGCCTCGCCGGCAACGAACTGCACAGGTAGGTGCCGGCCCGGGCGACGGGCCGTAGCGTGCGGCCCGTGACCGACACCGACCGACCGGCCGGGCTCGTCCCGGCGCTGCTCAAGCAGTGGCGCGCCCAGCACGGGCTGAGCCAGCTGGACCTGGCGTTGGCGGCGGACGTGTCGGCACGCCACGTCAGCTTCCTCGAGACCGGCCGGTCGCTGCCGAGCCCCGAGATGGTGCTGCGGCTCGGGTCGGTCGTCGGCGCGCCCCTGCGCCAGGTCAACATGATGCTCGTCGCCGCCGGGCACGACCCGGTCTACGACGAGGCGCCCGACGCGCTGCCCGAGCCCGTGACGGAGGCCATCGGACTCCTCAAGGCGCATCACGAGCCGTATCCCCTGGTCGTGGTGGACCGCACCTACGACGTGGTCGACGTCAACGCCGGGGCCTGGGCGCTGTTCGGGGCGTTGCTCGACCTCGGGTCGTCACCGGTGCCGGGCGCCGAGGACCTGCGGGCGCTGGGGCTGAACCTGGCACGCCTCACGTTCGATCCCGAGGGCGCGCAGCCGCACCTCGTCAACTTCGACGACGTCGGCCGCCAGCTGCTGTGGCGCATCCAGGGCGAGGTGCTCGCCGACCCCGACGACGGCGCGCTGCGGGCGTTGCTCGACGACCTGCTGGCGCTGCCGACCATCCGCGACGACTGGCGTGCCGTCGACCTGACCGTCCCGTCGGAGCCGGCGCTGGTGCTGCACCTGCGGCGCGGCGAGCTCGACCTGCGCTTCCTCACGACGGTCACCGCCTTCCAGGCACCCCAGAACGTCGCCGTCGAGCAGCTGCGCATCGAGCAGTGGTTCCCCTACGACGACGCCACCGCCACCGCCTGCCGCACCCTCGGCTGACCTTCCGCCGCTCCGCCTCGCCCCCGCGTTCCTGTGGTGCCCACCCGCGCATTCGCGGCCCAGCACCACAACAACGAGGGAGCGGACGTGCTGTCCACGCCAACCGGTCGGAGTGCAACGGCGCTTGTTCGAAACGACCCCTAGAGTGCGACCATGCGCCGCCTGCTCCTGCTCGCCTTCGTCCTGGCGGGCACCGCGGCATGCGGGGGCACCGGCCAGGAGGTCGGCACCGCCGCAACCGGCGACGCGGGCACGACCGGGCCCACGGCACCGTCGGGCACCGTCGACGAGCGGCCAACTCGCACTGCGCCGACAGACGAGCTGGCCCTCGGCCTCGTCGGCACCTGGGAGGCCACGAGCCCAAGGCGGTTCTGCCCCGTCGGGATGGCCATCGGCGCGACCAGTACGGAGCCCGCGTCCGATGCCGTCGCCATCGACCGGGTCGACAAGGTCACCTTTGCCGATGGCACGATGACGCTCACCAGCGACTGCGGCGAAATCGCCGACGCTTCCGGCAACATCACACGATGCACGGGGTCGTATCGCATCACCGACGTGAGCGGCACGGACGCCGCCTGGCACGGACAGCTCGGCGCCGACACCCTCGACTGCACGCCGTCGGCCCGCACCTTCGAGGAGACCATGGTCTCGGTGTCCGGCGATCGACTCCGGCTCGGCGAGGTCGAGTTCGAGGGCTGACAATCACGTTCTTGTGGTGCCCACCCGCGCATTCGCGGTTCAGCACCACAAGAAC
>JAGQTE010000237.1 GCA_020439175.1 Acidimicrobiales bacterium
ATGCGCGCGAGCGTACGAACGGTCGTGGTGATCTTGGCGGTGGCGCTCGGCGTGCCGCTGCTCGAAGCGGGACCTGCGGGAGCGGCCCCGACGGCGCCGACGCTCACGGCGCCGGCGAGCGGGGCGACCGGCGCCGGCAATCCCACGTTGATGTGGAACGCCAATCTGGCTGCGGACTACTACCGCGTGCAGATCTCCTCCGACCCCGGCTTCGCATCGACGATCGCCAACGTCATCACCTACAACACCAACTACGTGCACCCGGAGGAGTTCCCGGTCGGGACCGTGTACTGGCGGGTGCTCTCGCACGATTCGAGCGGCTTCAGCGACCCGAGCGAGAGCGAGGTGCGCACCTTCATCAAGACCGCCCGCGACGTACCGATCCCCCTCGACCCGCCCAACAACGCCGTCCTGACCTATCCGAGCGACCCGGTCGTCGTGACCTGGCAGACCGTGCCCGGCGCCTCGGAGTACAACGTCCAGTTCGACAACGAAGAGACCTTCACCTCGCCGCTCCTGGGCAACTCGAACTCCGACAACGACGGCGCCACCGTCAGCCCCGACCTGGCCATGGACACCCCCGTCTACTGGCAGGTTCGGGCGAAGTTCCCCGACGGCACGACGTCGCAGTTCTCACCGGCGCAGAAGTTCACGGTGACCTGGCCCGAGGTGCCCCAGCTCGTCTCGCCGCCGAACACCTTCTCGCCCACGGTCGACGACATCGTCCTCGACTGGGAGCCGCTGTCGGGGGCGCAGACGTACAACCTCCAGGTCAGCCCCAACATCGACTTCACCAACAACACGCTCAACGTGACCGGCATCGAGGCGACGACGTACTCACCAGCAGCGGCGCTGCCGAACGGCTCGTACTACTGGCGGGTGCGAGCCGAGCACGCCTGGGGCGGCTTCGGCGGTTGGTCCCAGGTCTTCGGCTTCACGCGCGAATGGCCGGCGAGCAGCGCGCCCGTGCAGTTGCTGGCGCCCGCTGACGGCGACTTCGAGGTCGAGGAGCCCAACTTCAGCTGGGAGCCCCAGCACCGTGCCTCCCACTACACGATCGAGTGGTCGCTGAACGAGACCTTCACGCCGCTGGTCAAGTCCTGCACGACAGACCACACCAGCCTCACGCCCTACAGCGGGTGCACGTTCAGTCCGCAGCCCGGCGTCCGGTACTACTGGCACGTCCGGTCGGAGGACAGCCCGGGCAACGTGCACGGCGTCTGGTCGGACACCTGGTCGTTCATCTACGTCCACGGTGCCGTCACGCTGCAGAGCCCCGCGGACAACGCCACCACCGAGGTGCCCGTCCTGCGCTGGGACCCGGTGACCGACATCGGCCGGTACCGGGTGACGGTGAAGCGGGCCAGCAACGGCACGACCGTCGACTCGGCCGACGTCTACAACACCCAGTGGGTGCCCGACAGCTTCAGCATCAGCGACAGCCCGGTGTACTGGTATGTCCAGACGATCGACGACGCCAACAACGTCGGTCCGGTTCCGCCGCCGTCGGAGTGGCGCACGCTGAACGTCGTGGCACCGGCCAGCACGTTCCCGGCGCCCAACCCGACCTCGGTCAACGGCATCGCCGACGACGTGCCGCCGCTGCTGACCTGGCAGCCGGTGACCGGCGCAACGAAGTACGAGGTCTGGATGCGCCCGCAGGGATCCGTGACCTGGATTCGGGAAGGGTCGAACCTCAAGTACCCCGCCTACGCCTACCCAGACGGCGACCTGGCCAACGGCACCTGGGAGTGGTACGTCGAGGCGTACAACGGCAACACCCCGCTCGGAGGCGGCACCACCAGCCAGTTCGTCATCACCCCCATCGGGCCGACCGACCTGGTGGCCCCCGTCCACTGCCCGCCGCTGTCGCCGTGCGACACGATCTTCGACACCCCGACCCTCGACTGGGACCCGGTGCTGAACGCGGAGATGTACGAGGTCACGATCGCCACCGACGTGAACTTCACCAACGTGATCAAGACCTACACCACGCGGTTCACCCAGCTGCGCCCGAAGGAGTCGCTGGTCGACGCCCAGGCCGGTCAGGCCCTGTACTGGTACGCCAAGCCCTGCTATCGGACCCACTGCGGCTTCAACCCCTCGACCTTCGCCGGTGACCCCAACTCGCCGGTGTTCGCCTTCCGCAAGCAGTCCGCCGGCATCGAGCAGCTCACACCGGCACCGTGCGCCACCGACGCCGGTGAGATCACGTTCACCTGGCGCGACTTCCTCGACACCAACCTGGACCTCATCCCGTCGCAGACCCAGGAAGCCGAGCGCTATCGCATCCAGGTCTCGGGGGTGCCCGACTTCTCGAGCAACGTGCACACCGACAGCTACTCGGACGAGACGACCTACACCTCGCCCTCCGAGCTGTACCCCGATGGGCCGTTGTACTGGCGTGTCCAGTCGCGAGACAACACCGGCAACCTCCTGACCTGGAGCGAGGTTCGCCAGGTCAACAAGGTCACGCCGGCGCCGACGCTGCTGACGCCACCGGCCAACCAGTCGATCGCCGGCTCGCTGCCGGAGTTCACCTGGTCACTCGAGTACTACGCCCGCAGCTACGACATCGAGATCTACAAGAACGTCGACCAGCCGCTGTCGTCCGCCAACATCGTCTACAAGGACACCGTGCCGACCCCCGGCGCCTACCCCGAGCAGGGCCTCCCGCCCGGCACCTACGGATGGCGCGTGCGCAAGCGTGACACGAGCGGGAACCTGGCACAGTGGTCGGCGGCGGACAACGCCGCGCTGCGGAAGTTCACCGTGATGCCGAGCGCCGCCGAGCTCACGAGTCCCGACGACGGGGCCGGCCTCGACAACAACGACGTCCTGCTCTCGTGGCTGCCGGCGAGCCACACGGCGGAGTACCGCGTGCAGGTCTCGACATCACCGACGTTCGCCGGCACCTTGGTGAACGAGGTCGTGACGCCCACGTCGTACGCACCGACGGTCAAGTTCGCCGACGGCACGTACTACTGGCGGGTCCTGAGCCTCAACGGCAACGGCGACACGATCGGCACCTCGGAGACCTGGACCTTCGAGACGCCCATGACGTCACCCGATCTGCGTTACACGTCGATCGCCCCGGTGCGCATCCAGGACTCGCGCCCGCTCGGCCCGCAGGTCGGCCCGTACGGCACCCGCTGGGGCGCCGGCACCGACCGCGACATCCAGGTGTCGAACGTGTTCGGCATCCCGGCTGACGCCGACGCCGTGACGCTCAACGTCACGGTGACCAACACCACGGCGCCGTCGTTCCTCACGATCTACCCGAACGGCGACACCCGGCCGTTGGCGTCCAACCTCAACTGGTCGGCAGGCGGCACCATCGCCAACGCCGTGACGGTCAAGGTCGGCACCGGCGGCAAGATCCGGGTGTACAACCCGACCGGCCAGGTCGACGTCATCATCGATGCCGTCGGCTACTACCGGACGGCCGGTGGCGCCGGCTTCACCTCGCTGGCCCCGGTGCGCATCCAGGACTCCCGGCCGTCCGGACCCAAGGTCGGTCCGTACTCCACGCCGTGGACGCCGGGGACGGATCGCACCATCCACGTGGCCGGCGAAGGCGGCGTGCCGGCCGATGCCGAGGCCGTGGTCGTGAACACGACGGTGACCAACACCACCCAGTCGTCGTTCCTCACCGTCTACCCGAACGGATCGACCAAGCCTCTGGCGTCCAGCATCAACTGGTTCCCGGGCCAGACCATCGCCAACGCCGTGACGGTCAAGGTGGGCACGGGTGGCAACATCCGGGCGTACAGCCCGACCGGCAACGTCGACGTGATCATGGACGTCGTCGGGTACTTCAAGACGGGCACCGGCTACGACTTCCACGCCATGTCGCCGGTGCGCATCCAGGACTCGCGCTCCGACACGAAGGTGGGCCCGTACTCGACGCCGTGGTCGAACGGCACCGACCGGTCCATCACGGTCGCCGGCACGAGCGGCATCCCCTCCTACGCCCAGGCGGTGATGCTCAACGCCACCGTGACCAACACCACGGCGGCCTCGTTCCTGACGGTGTACCCGAACGGCACGACGCGGCCGCTGGCATCGAGCCTGAACTGGGCCCAGGGGTGGACCATCCCGAACGCCATCACGGCCAAGGTGGGCACCAGCCAGCAGATCAAGGCGTACAACCCGACCGGGAAGGTCGACGTCATCATGGACGCCAACGGTTGGTACGGCTGACGCACCGTTGAGGCGATGTGCTGCGGCCCCCGCTCCGGCGGGGGCCGTTGCGCGTCCGGGGTCCGGTCGTGCGCTCGCTGTCAGTGGCGCGCCGCGGCGTGGCGACCGGCCCGCCGACCGAAGAAGGTGCCGTCGCCCAACGAGATGCCGCTGACGTACCCGCCGGCGGCGATGCCGGCCGTGGTCCGGCCCGCGGCATACAACCCCACCACCGGGGTGCCGTCCGGACGGATCACCTCGCCGTCGACGGTCGTGGCCAGGCCCCCGAGGGTGAAGGTGGCGTAGTACGCCCGCTCGACCCCCAGGTCGACGACGCCATACGGCGGCTGCAGCGGCACGAGGTGCTCGGCGGCCTTGTGCCACGCCGGGTCCTCCCCCACCTGTGCCGCGGCGTTGTACGCGTCGAGGGTGCGTGCGAGCGCACCATCGGGCAGACCGATGGCGGCCTCCAACTCGGCGGGTGACTCGGCCACCCACTGCGGTGTGTAGCCGGCGATGTTGACCGCGAACGTCTCGTCGTCGTGCACCCAGAAGACGCGACCGTCCTGGTCGAGCAGGAAGGCGTGACCGAGGCGCCCCGCATAGGTGTCCTCGTTGATGAACCGCTCCCCGGCGCCGTTCACGACGATCCCGCGCACGACGCTGCGCGGCGGGCCGAACGGGATGCCGACCTCGACGTCGGCCATGCCCCGCACCGCGGCGCCGACGCCGAGGCCGAGGCGGATGCCGCCACCGTCGTCGAACGGCGTGCCCAGCGGCAGGTTGCACCGCAGCGCCGCCGGGCAGTGCTGGGCCACCATCGCCCGGTTGTGCACGAACCCGCCGGCGCTCAGCACCACGCCTCGCCGGGCCCGCAGGTGCCGGCGCTCGCCGTCCACCGTGGCCACCACACCCGTCACGACGTTGGCGCCGTCGACCACGAGCTGGGTGACGGGCGCGTCCGTCATGACCCGGGCGCCGGCGCGGTGGGTCGCCGCCACCAGGCGCTGCATCAAGAACCCGCCGGCAGCGTCGGCGTGCGCCGGGTGATGGCCGCGCGGCGCCGGGCGGGCGATCTCGGTGAAGGGCCAGGCGTCCTCGCCGCCGGAGTACACGAGTCCGGACGTGTCGGGCGGCTCGCGGTCGTGCTCGGGGTGATAGCGCGCCTCGAAGGGCACGCCGTGCGCCACGAGCCAGTCGAAGTGGGCGACGCTCCCCGAGCAGTACACGTCGACCTTCGCCTCGTCGACGCCCGGGCCGCACGCCGCCACGAGGAACTGCGCCATGTCCTCGACCGAGTCGTCGAACCCGCACGCTCGCTGCACCGCCGTGCCGCCACCCAGGTACAGCAGGCCACCCGACATCGACGACGTGCCGCCGCCCATCGCCGCCGCCTCCAGGACCACGACGTCGGCACCGGCTTCGGACGCCTCGACGGCGGCCGACGCACCGGCGCACCCGAGCCCGACGACCACGACGTCGGCGACCGCGTCCCATCGCGTCACCTCGGCCGCGTCGAGCGGCGCGATCGGGGCGGTCTCGTGCGGGGATCTGGACGGCACGACGGCGAGTCTGGCAGAGCCCGGCGGGCGGCACGACGCCGCTAGCCTGCGCCGATGCAGCGAGACGCCACCATCGTCGTGACGGGGGCGACGGGACAGGTCGGCCGCGCCGTCGCCACCGCCCTGGCCGACGAGCACCACGTCATCGCGGCCGCACGGTTCGGCGACGCCGCCGTGCGCGCCGAGCTCGAAGCCGCCGGCGTCGTGTGCGTGCCCGTCGACCTGGCCGCTGGAGCCCTCGACGCGCTGCCCGACGCCCCCACCTACGTGGTGCACATGGCGGTGGCAAAGACCGGCGACTGGCGGGCGGACCTCGACGCCAACGCCCAGGGCCTCGGCCGGCTGCTGGCGCGCTGCCGCGGCGCGCGGGCGGCGCTCGTGTGCTCGACCACCGGCGTGTACGCCGACACCGGAGCCGAGCCCTACGCCGAGGACGCACCGCTCGGCGACAACCACGGCACCTCGCCGTACCTGCCGACCTACTCCATCTCGAAGATCGCGGCGGAGGAGGTGGCCCGGCTCAGCGCCACGCTGTGGGACCTGCCGGTGACGATCGCCCGGCTCAACGTGCCCTACGGCGACACCGGCGGGTGGCCCGCGATCATGCTCGACCTGGCCCGCGCCGGCATCCCCACCGAGGTGCCCATCGGCGGCGACGCCCGCTACGCCCCCATCCACACCGACGACGTGTGCGCCATGGTCGGGCCCCTGCTCGACGCCGCCACCGTGCCGGGGACCGTCGTCAACTGGGGCGGACCGGACGTCGTGTCGGTGCGGGCGTGGACCGACTACCTGACCGAGCGCACCGGCGTCGAGATCCCGCTCGTCGAGACCGCCACCGCCATCCCGTCGGTCGTGCCGGACCTGACCCGGCAGCGGGCGCTCGTCGGCGAGGCGCAGGTGCGCTGGCGCGACGGCTTCGACCGCATGCTGGCGGCCCGGTACCCGGACCTCGTGCGCTGAGCCGTCCGACTCACGGGCCGTCGGCTGCCTCGGCCCGACGCTCGGCGAGCTCATCGACCACGGTCGCCGGGGCCAGCTCGTCACCGGACCGGTAGGCGGCACGCGCCAGGAGGTGGACGCCGACCGGCATCGTCAGCACCAGCACGACGGCGGCGAGGATGAGCTCGCCCCAGCCCCGCCCGGGCAGGCCCATGGCGATGGCGCCGACGGCCACGAGGGCGAAGCCGAGCGAGGTCGCCTTGCCGGCGGCGTGCAGCCGGGCGAAGACGTCGTCGAAGCGGTGCAGCCCGATCGACGACACCAGCACCAGCAGGCTCCCCGCCAGGATGCAGAGCTGACCGACGAGGTCCATCAGGCCCCCCGACGTTCGATGAAGCGCGCCACCGACGCCGTGGCGATGAACGCCAGCAGCGCCACCACCACGACGATCGGCACGAAGGCGACGGTGCCGCGCACGACGGCCGCCACGACCAGCCCGGTGGCGACGACGGTGACGAAGAAGTCCAGGCCGAGCACCCGATCGGTGAGGGAACCGGGCCGCAACACCCGAACCAGCGCCGAGATGGCGGCGATCGCCAGGGCCGCGAGCGAGCACCACAGGATCGGGGTCATGCGCGCACCTCCGCGTCGGGGTCGCCGTCGTGGTCCACCGCCGCATCCGTCGGGGCGCCGAACGCCGACATGGCGAGGGCACCCAGCTCGACGAGCTCGGCGCGCACGCGCTCGACGTCGTGCAGGTGCAGCACGTGCACGAACAGCACGCACGGGTCCTCGTCGACCTCGACGACGATGGTGCCGGGGGTCAGCCCGATGGCGTTCGTCACCAGCAGCTGCACCATCGGCGACGCGCCCGGCAACGGGACGGCGATGATCCCTTCGACGATGCGGTTGCGCGGGGTGATCACCTCCCACGCCACCAGGCTCGTCGCCTTGACCAGGCTCCAGGCCACGACCACGAGGAACCGGAGGGCCGCCACCGGACGCAGGTGCGACGGCCCCGGTCGCGGCCCGCCGCTGACGACGACGGCGATGACCGCCACGACGACGCCGCCGAGCACGGACGCCAGGGTCACCTCACCCCACAGCGCCACCCAGGCCGCCACCAGCGCCACCCACGGCACGATCGCCACGATCGAGCGCTTCACGGCCCGACCGTCCCGCTCGGGCCGGCGAGCAGCTGCTCTGCGGCGGTGACGCTCCACTCGTACAGCGGGCCGGATGCCACGGCGATCAGCACGGTGAGCCCGACGGCGCCGATCGTCGCCGCCAGCGCCAGCGCGTGGTTCGGACGCCCGCTCGTCGGGTCGTCCGACGCCTCGGCCGGCTCAGGCGCGTCCTCCGGAGCCGCCCCCCAGAACGCGCCGGCCCAGATCTTGGTCATCGAGAACAGCGTCAGCGCGCTGCCGACCAGGCTCACGGCGACGATCACGTAGCTCTGCGCCGCGCTGCCCGCCTCGATCAGCGACAGCTTGGCCACGAAGCCCGAGAACGGCGGGATGCCTGCCAGGCTCAGCGCCGGCAGCACGAACAGCGCCGCCACCAGCGGGACGGCCCGCGCCAGCCCGCCCAGCCGGTCGAGCGCACCCGTGCCTTCGCGAGCCTCGATCAGCCCGCCCACCAGGAACAGCGAGGTCTTGACCGGGATCTGGTGGATGACGAACAAGATGGCGCCGGCGATCCCGGCCACCGTGAACAACCCCAGCCCCATGACCATGTACCCGATCTGGGACACGACATGGAAGCTCAAGATCCGCTTCACGTCGTTCTGGGCGATGGCGCCGAGGACGCCGATGACCATCGTCAGGCCCGCCGCCACCAGCAGGATCGGGCCGAGGTCCTGCAGGCCCAGGCTCGTGGAGCTGCGCACCAGGGCGTAGACGCCCACCTTGGTCAACAGGCCGGCGAAGATCGCCGTGATCGGCGTCGGCGCCGCCGGGTAGGCGTCGGGCAGCCAGGAGAACAGCGGGAACAGCGCCGCCTTGATGCCGAACACCGTCAGCACCAGCAGGCCGAGCGCCAGGCGCAGGTCGTCGTCGAGCGCCGGGAAGCGCACCCCGAGCTCGGCGAGGTTGACGGTGCCGCAGGCGGCGTACACGAAGGCGATCGTCGTGATGAACAGGGTGCTCGCCAGCAGGTTGATCACGACGTAGGTCATGCCGTGCGACACCTGGTCCCGCCGGCCGCCGAGGGTCACCAGCACGTACGACGCGATCAGGAGCATCTCGAACGACACGAACAGGTTGAACAGGTCGCCCGTGATGAAGGCCAGCGACACGCCCGCCGTCAGGACGAGGTAGGTGGGGTGGAAGACCCGCGGGTCGTCGGTGCGCTGCGCGATCGAGAACACGAGCACGGCCAGCATGGTGGCCAACGACACGGTCAGCAGCAGCGCCGAGGTGAGGTCGACGGACAGCGCGATGCCGATGTCGGCGCTCCACCCGCCCACCTCGGTGGTGAGCACGGTGCCGTCGCGCGTCGCCGCCAGCATGGCGCCGGCCGCCACCAGGGCACCGGTGAGCGACGCCAGCGACACGGCGCGCTGGAGCCGCACGCGCTGCCAGGCGAGCGTGGCGAGCGCCGCGCCCACCAGGGCCAGCACGATCGGCAGGGCAGGTGCGGGCGTCACGGCGCCACCGCTCCGCCGGCCGGGTCGAGCGCCGAGCCCGGCGCATCGGCGGGGGCCGCATCGGCGTCGTCGTCGAGGCCCTCGCGCTCGTCGGCCGCGGGCTCGAAGGTCTCCTCGAGCTCCTCGATGCCCGTCAGCGCCGCCACGCGGCGGTCCTCGGTGTCGTCCTCGACGGCGTCGTCGCCGGTCAGCTCCCAGCTCCGGCTGGCCAGCGCCAGGAGGAACACGATGACGGCGAAGGTGATCACGATGGCCGTGAGCGCCATCGCCTGCACCAGCGGATCGCTGTAGGTGCCGGTCGGCTCGCCGTCGACCAGCGGGGGGTCGCCGGTGCGCCCGCCGGCGACGAGCAGGGCGACGACCGAGCCGTGACCCAGCAACGCCAAGCCCAAGATGATGCGGCTCAGCTGCCGCTGGAGCAGCAGGTAGGTGCCGGTGGCGAACAGCACGGCGGCGGCGACGGCCAGCGACACGATCACGGCGACGTCTCCTTCCGCAGCGGCGGGGCCGTACCCGTCGGCGTCGTCCCCGGCGGACCGGGAAGGCGGCGACGGCCGAGGCCGTGCAGGATGGCCACCATCGTGCCGAGCACGACGGCGAACACGCCGAGGTCGAACACCAGCGCGCCGCCGATCTTCACCGTGCCGAGGATCGGGATGGTCGCCGACACCGCGCCCATGTCGAGCACGTCGGTCCCGAGCGGCCACGACGCCGCCGCCACCCCCACCGCCACCAGCAGCCCGCCGCCGACGAGCAGGTCGACGCGCTCCCACCGCAGCGGCGGGGCGTCCGGCTGGGCGACGGCGCGCAGCACCAGCCCGGCTGCCGCCACGAGCCCGGCCACGAACCCGCCGCCCGGCG
>JAGQTE010000238.1 GCA_020439175.1 Acidimicrobiales bacterium
CCCCCGGGGCGCTGGCGGTGCTCGCCGCCGCCGGCCTCGCCGGTCACGTGGCGCTGCGCCACCCCCGCTCGGCGCCCCGGCTGTGGTCTCGGCTCGGAGCCGTCGGCCGCCTGCCCATCTCGATCTCCCACCACCGCTCCCTCAGGAGCCAGCCATGACCCTCGTCCTCGACCCGACCGACCAGCCGTTCGAGCCGACCGATCGGTCGCTCGCCCCGGAAGCCGACGAGCGCGTCGACGGCGACGCAGGCATCGCCGTCATCGAGGCGGGGCAGCACCCGTCGCTGCACGACGACATCGCCGAGGCGGTGCGCGTCGTGGCTCCGCTGTGGCCGTTGGAGCGGTTCATCGCCGTCAACCCGTGGCAGGGGCTGACCGGGCTCGGCTTCGGCGACGCCGTCGCCACGACGCGGCGGTGGCTCGGCACCCACGGTCTGCCGGGTGTCGCCGTGGCCCGCCGCGCCGTCGCCGACGGTCGGCTCGACCCGTCGGCCCTGGCCCGTGCGCTCGAGCGGACGATGCCGGAGCTGGCGCAACGCCCGCCGCTGCGCGCTGGGCGCCGGGCGGTCGCTCCTGCGGCGCTCGTCGTCGCCGACCTGCTCGCGGGCGACGCCGTCGGCGACCTCGCAGGCGCGACGCCGGTGGCGCCATCGGGCCCCGAGGCGCCGCGCACGGTGGTCGAAGCCGAGCTCGGTCGGCGGCGCGCCGCTGCGGTCGATGGCGAGGTCGGCCGGTGGCTGGTCACCCTGCTCGACGTGCACCACGGCCCGGCGGCCGCGTTGGGATCGTCGAGCGTGTGGGACGCCTGGCGCGTCCTGGCACGTCGCGACCGCCGGCTCCGGGGCCTGGTCGGCCACGCCGGCATGCGGTGGCTGCGGCAGCTGCCGGAGGATCCGGTCGATGCCGTCGCCGATGCGCTCGAGGTGCTCGGCGTCGCCGATGACGCCCGCGCCGACGAGCTGCGAGGCCAGTGCAGTCGGCTCCCCGGGTGGGCGGGCTACGCCCGGTGGTGTGACGAATGGGCGGCGCCCGACGACCCGGCGCCCCGCCTGGGATGCATCGATCTGCTGGCCGTGCGCCTCGCGTGCGACGCCGCGCTGCGCCTCGGGGCCGGCGCGGCCGACGCCCCGGGTGTGCCCGTCCGGCCCGAGGGCGTCGAGTCCGACCGTGCGCCGCGCGCCTTGGCGGCGGTCGGGCTCGACGGCGCCGACCCGGTGCTGGTGGCCCAGACCGACGCGCTGCTGGCGTCGTGCGACCCGGTGCGCATCGGCGAAGCGGTCCTCGCAGCCCTCGAGGAGCAGGTCGCTGGCGAGCTGATGCGTTCGGTGCGGCTCGGGGCGCCGGCAGACGACCGGCCGCCGGCGGTCGCACAGATCGTGTGCTGCATCGATGTGCGCGCCGAAGGGCTGCGCCGCGAGCTCGAGGGGCTCGGCCCGTACGAGACGATCGGCTTCGCCGGGTTCTTCGCCATGCCGGTCCGCTTCGCCGGCGCCGGTGCCGTCGAGTCCGTACCGTCGGCGCCGGCGTTGCTGACGCCGACCGTCGAGGTGCGCGAGGCGGTCGGTGCGTCCGAGGTGGCGCGTCGGCGAGCGACGGCCGAAGCGCGCGACACGCTCGCCGCCGCCTCCCACGAGCCGGCGGCGATGTTCGCCTTTGCGGAAGCGGCCGGGTGGGTGCTCGGCCCTGCGGCCTTGTGCCGCACCCTGCTGCCCGACGTCGCCGCGTCCGCTCCCGGTCTCGCCGGGCGCGCCGTGTCGTCGGCGCCGGTGGCGGTGGCCGGGGACGGGGTCGTCGGCTTCACGCTCGACGAGCGTGTGGCCATGGCCGAGGGCGCACTGCGCACGATGGGCCTCGTCGACGGGTTCGCCCCCGTCGTGGTGCTCTGCGGCCACGGCGCGACGACGGCCGCCAACGCCCACGGCGCGTCGCTGGACTGCGGTGCGTGCGGCGGCAACCGCGGTGGCGCCAACGCCCGGGTGGCGGCGGCGGTGCTCGAGGACCCGGCGGTGCGCGAGGCGCTCGCCGGGCGGGGCATCGTCATCCCCGACCACACCTGGTTCGTCCCGGCCGAGCACGACACGACCACCGACGAGGTGCGGCTGCTCGTCGACGACGTGCCGGTGCCGCACGCCGCGACGGTGGCCGAGCTGGAACGGGACCTCGCCGAGGCCGGACGGCGGTTGGCGGCGCGCCGGCTCGCGGCGTTGGCCGACGACGCCTCGGGCGAGCGCGCCCTGCGTCGGGTGCGTCGCCGCGCCGCCGATTGGGCCCAGGTGCGGCCCGAGTGGGGCCTCGCCGGCAACGCCGCCTTCATCGTCGGCCCCCGCGACGCCACGATCG
>JAGQTE010000239.1 GCA_020439175.1 Acidimicrobiales bacterium
CACCCACGCCACCGGACCGCACCCACTGTGCTCAGATGCGTACGACCGCGGTGCCGGCTGCCACCGCCCAGCGGCCTCCGCGGCGCTGGCCGGGCGCGGCGCTCCCGGGTGCGGCCGACCCGAGCCCGACGCCGGCCCCGATCCAGACGACGGCGCCGAGCCCGGCACCGTGCCCGGACCGGACGACGATCCTCCGCCCGCGGCCGGCGAGTCGGGAAGGGGGCGCACCCCGATGGTCACGTCGTAGGCGGCGCGACGCTGCGGGTCCCGCAGCACGCGCCACGCCTCGTTGAGCACCGCCATCTCGGCGGCGGCCTGCGCACGTTCGGACGGCGGCCGGTGATCGGGATGGACGCGCCGAGCCCGCGTCACATAGGCGCGACGAACGGCGGCAGACGACGCGTCAGGCTGCAGACCGAGCAGGTCGTAGTGCGAGCGCGGCGCCGCCGCCACGCCGAAGGTCAGCTACCGGAGCGGGCGTGCGCTCGGGACGACGAGCGCGTGCCGCGCACCCCGATGAGCAGCAGGCCACCGGCGGCGACCAGCAGCAGACCCCAACGTGCGATCTGGAACGGATCCGAACCGGTGATGGGCAGCGACCCGGTCTCGATGGCGAGCATCGTGAACGAGTTGCTCATCACGATCTGCCCACAGGTGGCGACGATCGTGTAGGTGCCGGGCGGCAGGTCGGGGGCGATCAAGGTGCCGGTGAACGTGCCGTCGGGATCGTTGGAGGCGATGAGCTCGCCGATCACCTGGCCGTCGATCGTGAAGACCACGGTCGACGCCGGCGGGCAGCCCTGGCCCGACACGCTGATGCTGTCGCCGGGATAGCCCTCGGTGGGGTCGATGATGAACCCGGGCTGGCCCGGGACGTACTGAGCGAGCGCGGGCCCGGCGGTGAATGCGACCAGCAAGGTTGCCAGGAGCAAGATTCGCCTGATCACTCGCCCTCCTCCGGGGATCCACGACCACACACGTCCGCCGACGTGCCGGGACAGTGTGGCCGATGAGCGCTGCTCGCGTCCACTACCAGGCAGTTTCGGTGCGTATGACCTACGTTCGTTCGCTGCGGGCACCCTAGCGCCGTCGCCGCCCCGGCGCGGTGACCCGGCACCGTCGCCACCTGCGCAACCGGCGCCCGACTCGGGCGGAGCAGCACCGATCAGCCCTCGACGAACTCGGCGGTGAGGCGCACGACCTCGTCGGGGTCACCCGACGCGGAGGCCCGTCCGGTGGACGTGTCGGTGCGGGTCGTGATGTCGCCGTCAGCCAGCAAGGTGTCCACGAGCCACCCGCTGCTGGGTTCCAGGGTCAGGTCGTACTCGTCGGGCGTGACCGTCGGCTGGGGCGCCAGGACCAGGCGGTAGTCCCCCGGCTCGAGGTCGCCGTGCAGGTCGAGCACCAGCTCCACGCTGCCCCCGGGCGGGATCGTGACGAACAACGAGTAGACGGACACCCCCAGCTCCCGCTGGAACTCGAGTCCGGTCTCGAGCCCGTCGATGCGGGCGCCCCGCAGCCCGAGCGGGGTGTACACCGACACGAACGACACGTTCGTGCCTGGAGGCAGCCCCTGGTCGTTGCTGCCGATCACGGCGTCCGAGAGGCCCTCCGACGGTGCGTCGTTGTGCAACGTGACGCGCACCGTGGCATCCGTGGCTCCCGTCTCGGGGTCGAACCTGACCCGGTGGGCCACGTCACGGCGGGCGAACACGTCGATCTTGTTGTTGCCCTTGTTCTGGGTGCGCACCGAGAGCAGGTCCCCGCCCCCCGCCGAAGGGAAGCCGGCGTCGGCACCCAGCTCGGCCAGCAGCGCGGCTTCGTCGGGGTGGGTGCTCCACATGCCCAGGTGGCCCCCGGCGACGGCCGGCGCCACCACCTCGCCGAGCTGGCGTGGCGACGGCAACGACCCGGACACCAGCGCATCGAACGTGGCGCGACCGACGGCCTCGAGCAGGTCCTCGCGCGCGTCGCGATCGGGGAACTGCTCGTACTGGTCGCGCAGCAGGAAGTCCTCGACGTTGTCGGCGTCGAGGCGCATGCCGAGGTCGGACAGCTCGATCGGTCCGGTGAGCTCGAGCAGCGCCGCCACGCCGGCCGGGTCGGCGACGATCACGCCGTCGATCGGCGCCTCGCCGGTCTGTGGCAGGAGCTGCTCCACCACCCCGCCGACCGACGGCAGGTCCGGCGACACGGCGACGTCCTGGAGGTAGCGCCCCACCTGGAACCGGCCGTAGCGGTTGGCGTAGTCGGCCAGGCGCGCCTGCTCCGCCGCGTCGAGCGGGTCGTCGCCGTTGGGGTCGCCGACCTCGGGCACCCGCACGGCGCGCTCGTCCCGTCCCGGCCGCTCGTTGAGGTCGGCGGTGCGGAAGCTGTCGACCAGGCGCACCTCGCCACCGTCGGCTTCGAGGATCAGCCAGCTGCCGACGAACCCGCCCAATCCACGCAGCTCGGCCGGGGTGGTCAGCAGCACGGCGTAGCGCCGCGGGCCGTCGGCACCGAGCAGCCCGGGCGCCAGCTCGGCGGCGGCCGACGCCGTCGATGCCTGTGGCGCCGCGGTGTCGAGCTCGTCGGCGAAGCGATCGACAGCACCACCGACTGCCGGCAACAGCAGCGCCCCGCGCTGGTCGGCCATCGCCGCCTGGGCAGCGGCGAAGGTGGACGAGGCCCCGGCCAGCGGGTCCTGCACCGCCTGCACCGCCGCCACGTCGATGCGCCCGTCCTGGTAGCGCAGGGCGTCGTAGTCGACCTGTTCGGTGACCGCCGCCGCCGACGCCGAGACCGCTCGGCCCTCCCGGCTCATGGTCGCCAGGGCGTCGAGGTGCTGGGCCACCCCCGGGACCGCAGCCGCCGGCCAGGTCCACGGCGCGGCGAACGCCCCTTCCGCCTGGGTGAAGGCGTCGGTGGCCTCGCGCAGCTCGCCCGACGCCGCC
>JAGQTE010000240.1 GCA_020439175.1 Acidimicrobiales bacterium
CGGTGAGTGCGGGTCCGCCTGTCGCGACGACGGCCGCCGGGCCGGGGTCGTCCGAGTCCCAATGCCAGGGCGGAGCGGCGCTGTTGTCGGTGACGGTCACCCCGTCGAGGGTCAGGGCGGCGGCGGTGCCGATCGACACGGCGTCGGTCTGCACGTCGGTGGCGCCGGTGAAGGTGGCGTCGGTGATGGTCAGTGACGAGCCGGCCGTCGTGCGGTCGTCGTGGAGGTGGGCGACGCCGGTGCAGGTCTGCACGACGGTGGCGCCGTTGCCGGCGATGGTGACCGCCGGGCCGAGGGCGTCGGCGCGGGCGAGGTTGAGGTCGCCGGCGTCGTTGGCGGCGGGGCCGGCGCCGCCGGGTCCGCAGATGCTCAGCGCATAGGTGGCGTGGGCGAGCACGATCTCGGTGTCGCCCGGCGTGGCGTTGGCGAGCGCCACGGCCTCGCGTAGCGACGTCAGCCCGTCGCCGTCGTCGAGCACGTCGACCGTCGTCGTCACCGTGATGGCGGTCGGCGCCGCGGCCGCCACCTCGGCGGTCAGGGGAGCGGTGGCGGCGGTGACGGCCACGACGGCCGCTGCACCGATCCACCGTCGTCGTCGTCCACAACCCATCGCTGCCCACCTCCAGCTTCGGCCCGCCAGGCTAGGCGCCTACAGTCGCCCGGTGCTCGTCGCCACGCTGCTCGCCCTGGGGTCGGCGCTGCTGCACGCGGCGTGGAACCTGCTGGTCAAGACGGCCGGCGATCGGGGCCTGGCGGCGTGGGGGCAATTCGCCGCCGGCGGTCTGCTGGCGCTGCCCGTGCTGGCGATCGTGGGCTGGCCCGACGCGCCGGCGTATCCGTTCCTCATCGCCTCGGCGCTCGTGCACGTGGCGTACGTGACCGGCCTCGCCGCCGCCTACACCCACGGGGACTTCTCTCTCGCCTACCCATTGGCGCGCGGCGGCGGTGCGCTGCTCGCCGCGCTCGGCGGGGCGCTGCTGCTCGGCGACGTGCTCGGCCTGGGCCAGTGGGTGGCGATCGCCGTCGTCGGGGGTGGCCTGCTGTCGCTGGTGGGCAAGGGGGCGACGCGGGCCAGCGTGGCGTGGGCGCTGTTCACCGCCGCCACGATCGCCACCTACACCCTCATCGATGCCGAGGGCGCCCGTTCGTCGACCTCGGCGGTGTCCTACGGCTTTGCGCTGATGGTGTTCGCCGGCGCCGCCATCACCGTCGCCAACGTGGTGCGCGGCCGCACGCCCGACCTCGTCGCCGTGGCCCGCGCTCAGTGCGGGCGCTGGGTCGTGGGCGGTGCCGCCATCGCCGTCGCGTACACGATGGTGCTCGTCGCCATCACCATGGCGCCGGTCGGCTACGTCACGATGCTGCGCGAGTCCTCGGTGGTGCTCGGGGCGTTGGCGGGCTGGCTGTTCCTGCACGAGCGGATGGGCCGCCACCGCGTGGTGTCGAGCTGTGTGATCGCCGCCGGGCTCGTGCTGCTGATCGCGTTGAGCGCCTGATCCGCCAGGGCGCGAGCCCGTCAGGCCACGTAGCCGACGATGTCGGCGAGGACGTCGACGGCACCGCTGTTGTTGCGGATGCGGATGGTGCGGTCCGCCGCCACCGGCACGACGGCGAGGTTGGCCCGCACGTCGCCGGGCACGACGTTGAGGTTCGACGCCGTCGGCGGGGTCACCTGGTCGCCGGCGTACGCCGTCAGGTGCGTCGGGGCGCTGGGCGCCACCGCCGTCAGGTTCACCACGACCGCCGTCGTGCCGACCGGCACGCCGCCCGCCACGCTGACGACGCGCGCCTCGCCGGCACCGACCTTGCCGCCCGGGCCGCCGAGGCCCGTGCGCGTGTCGAGCACGCGCGTCGGCGTCACCGTCGAGATCGGGTTGCCGGCCGTCGACGTGTAGCCGACGACGTCGGCGATGACGTGGACCGAGCCGGCGCTGTTGCGCACCTGCACCTGGCCGTTGGTGCCGACCTTGGCGATGACGAGGTTCGGGGCGGTCTCGCCCGGCGCCCAGTTCAGGTTCGATGCGTCGGGCTGGCTCTGGCCGGTGGGCCACAGGCGCAGGTCGCCGCCGGCGCTGCCGCCGGTCACCGTCACGTTGAGCACGACCGACGAGGCGTTGGCCGGCACCGGACCGCCGCCGCCGGCGACGGTGAGCGCCCGGGTCTCGCCGGCGCCGAGCGCGCCCGACCACGCCAGGTTCTGCGGACCGGGCCGCGAGTCGAGGATGCGCGTCGGGGTGACCGGGGTCAACAGCCCGTCGCCGCCGACGGTGTCCAGGTAGCCGACGAGGTCGACGATGACCTGGGTGCGGCGCTCCACGTACAGGCACACGGTGCCGTCGGGCCCCAGCTGGCTGATCGCCATGTTGGGGATGACCTGGCCGGCGCGGAAGTTCAGGCTGGACGTGGCGCCGGGGCTCGACGCCGTCGGGACGGGCGCCCCGCACGGGAAGGCCGTGACGTACCCGAGCTGCTCACCCTCGGCGACCGTGATGTTGAGCGCCACCGCCGACACCCCCGACGGCGGGACCCGGTCGGGCCCGTTGTGCGCGCCCCGGCCACGGCCGTGCACCTCGAGGGGGATGACCCAACCGGCGTCGGGCTTGGTGGCGTGGGCGTTGGCCATGCCGGCCGACAGGTTGCGCGTGTCGAGCAACCGGTACGGCGTGATCGGGTGGTACCGGCGGCTGGTGGCGGGCGGCTGCACCGCCGTCGCCGGTGGCGCCGGCGGGTTGAGGGTGCCGTTGCCGTTGCGGGTGATCGTGTCGACGAACAGGCGACGCTGGCCCTGCCACGGGCAGGAGGACGGCACGGTGAACGGCGGCGGGACCGACGGCTCGCCGCACGGCACGACCGACCAGCTGTCGTTGAGGGTCGGGTAGTTCACGTACGGCGCGTTCCAGGCGTGGTAGCCGAGCCGCAGGTTGCCCCCGGTGTCCACGAACGCCATCGCCCCGCCGGGGCCGACCCGGTCGAGGCGGCTGCCGAGCAGCGGCGCCCCGGTCGTGCGGTCGCTGCACGGACCAGTCGGTCCGCTGCAGGTGGCGTAGCCGATGGCGTAGTGCTTCGAGTACCAGAAGTTGCCGGAGTAGAGGAGGTAGTAGGTGCCGCCGAAGACGACCATCGCCGGGTTCTCCATGACCGAGCCCTGCCACGACGGCTCGGCGGTCTGCAGCAGCAGCGTGGGCGAGGTGCCGCCGGCGAAGCCGGTGCCGGCGGCGTTGAGGCGGCGCGACCACAGGCGCGTCGGTGTGCCGGGCACGCCCTCGGTCTTCCACACCAGGTAGGTGAAGCCGGTCGACGGATCGGTGAACGGCGACGGGTCGATCACCCCGCCGGCGGCGTCGTCGCGCACGATGGGGCCGCTGTTGTCGGGCACGAACGGCCCCAGCGGGCTCGACGACGAGGCGGTGCCGATGCAGCGTCGCCAGCCGCCGGGCGCCGGGCACTTCAGGGTCAGGTAGGCGACGTAGGTCGAGCCGAACTTGGCCACACCTGGGGCTTGCACCTCCGAGGCGTTGCGGTTGTGGACGGCGTCGAACCAGTCGACCGTGGCGTAGGACGGGATGCTGATCAGGGCGTCGTTGAAGTAGGGGTCGCCGTTGTACGGGTTGGGGGCGTACGCCGGCCGCGGCGTCCAGGTCACCAGGTCGGTGCTGGTCATGACCGGCAGCAGGGAGCCGCCGGTGTTGGTGGCGTAGGCGTAGTAGGTGGAGCCGTCGACGAGGATGAACGGGTCGGGCATGTTGGCGTCGTAGGCGTACCCGGGGCGGAACCACGGCGCCTCGGGGAAGGCTGCGGCGGGAGGCGGCGCGGCGCCGGGCAGGACACCGGCCAGCGCCGCCACGACCACGACCGCGCCGAGCACCCAGCGGCGAAGGACTGCGTTGCGCATGATCAGGCGTTCCAGAGGTGCTCGCGCACGAAGCCGTAGACGTTGCCGAAGTCGCCCTGGACCTTGTCGGGGATGGGCACGACCTGGCCGAGCGAGCGGGCGCCCCACACGATCTGCGCCGTGCGCTCGCACACCAGCGAGGCGTGCAGCGCATCCTCCGGCGACTTGCCCACGCACACGAGCCCGTGGTTGGCCATCAGCGCCGCCGAGCGGTCCCCGAGCTTGGACGCCACCTCCTCGCCGAGCTCGTCGGTGCCGGTCGTGCGGTACTCACAGATCGGCACGTCGCCGCCGAGGTAGACGACGACCTCCTCGATGGCGGCCGGGATCGGCTCGCGCACCAGGGCGAACATCGAGGCGTGCGGCGCGTGCGAGTGGATGACGCCGTTGACCTCGGGGTAGCGCCGGTAGCACTCGAGATGCAGCGCCTTCTCGGTCGACGGCGTGCGGTCGCCGGTCTCGCCGCCGTCGACGATCTCGCCGTCGAGGTCGACGACGACCAGGTCGCCCACCGTCATGCCCTCGTACGGCAGCGACGACGGCGTCATGCACACGGTGTCGCCACCGGGCATGCGACCCGAGATGTTGCCGGCGGTGGCGACGACGAGCCCGGCGGCGTGCACGCGCTGGGCGACGGCGAGCACCTCCTCTTTGACCTCGTCGGCGGTCTTGTCGGCATGGCGTCGGTCGGTCACGGGTCGTCGCTCCTCGGGTCAGCGGTCGAGCAGGCCGGGGTTGGCGCAGTGCACGGGGCGCTCGCCGGCGAGCAGCCGGGCCAGGTCCTCGGCGATCAGGGCGGTGTGGTTGGCCTCGGTGTCGTAGGTGGCGCCGCCGATGTGGGGCGTGAGGACCACGTTGTCCATGGCGCACAGCGGGTGATCGGTCGGCAGCACTTCGCCGGTGAAGTGGTCGAGGCCCGCCCCGCCGAGCTTGCCGCTCGCCAATGCCGCCGTCAGGGCGTCGAGGTCGTGGAGCGCGGCGCGGGCGGTGTTGAGGTACACGGCGCCGTCGCGCATGGCGGCGAACTGCGCCTCGCCCATCATGGCGAGCGTCTCGGGCAGCGGCGGCGCGTGCATCGACACCACGTCGGCCTCGGCGAGCAGCTCATCGAGGGTGTGGGTGGCGTCCGGGTTGTACGGATCGGTCGAGATCACCGTCATGCCGAGGCCGGCGAAGCGCCACGCCGCGGCGCGCCCGACGGCGCCGAGTCCCACGATGCCGACGGTGCGGCCGGCGAGCTCCCACGCCCTGAAGCGCTGGTAGGGGATGGTCCCGTCCTTGAAGACCTCGCCCGTGCGCACGTCGTCGTCGGCCGGCAGCAGTCGGCGGGTCACGGCGAAGGCCAGCGCCACCGCCAGCTCGGCGACGCCGTCGGCGTTGCGGCCGGGCGCGTGCAGCACCGGGATGCCTTTGGCGGTGGCGCCGTCGATGTCGACGTTGCTCGGGTCGCCGCGCGTCGAGGCGATGGCCAGCAGCGGGAGCTCCAGCAGCGCGCCCTGGCACTGGTCGGCCTCGCAGATCACGACGGAGGCGCTGGTGGCCTGCACCCGCTCGGCGAGCTGCTCGTCGTTGTAGAGGCGCATGGTGTCGGCGCTGATCCACGGGTCCTCGATGACGTCGCCGAGGCGTCGCAGCTGCTCGAGTCCCGGGCCGCGCAGCGGTGCCGTGGCGTAGATGACCGGGCGCTCGTCGGTTGCCACGCTGTCCTCCTCGTGCCTGGGCCGCCGTCCGCCGTGGCAGGCTGGGTGCCCCATCGTGCCGCATCCGGCGCACGCACGCTGGCACGAAGCTGACACCCGTGTCATATTTCGCCGCATGACCGACCCCGCCCC
>JAGQTE010000241.1 GCA_020439175.1 Acidimicrobiales bacterium
CCGCCACACCGGCGGCGGCGGCGAACAGCCCGATGCGCTTGCGCGCCCCGACCCGGTCGCGCAGCCCCCACCAGAACAGCGGGATCGTGCACGCCAGCACCAGGATCTGCTCGCCGCGCGTCAACCACAGCACCCCGGTGAGGAGGCCGAGCCAGGCGGCGTTGGCCCAGGTGGGGGCGCGCCACAGCCGGTACGCCAGCACGACGAACCCGGCGGTCAACGGGATGACGAGCCCTTCGACCTGGAAGTCGACGTCGCGCGCCATCAGCAGCGGCGACACGGCGGCGAGCGCGGCGGCAGCCATGCCGGCGAGGCGGCTGTGCGGTCCGGTGGTGGCGTCTCGTCCGGCGACGACACGCCACGCCGCCAACCCGGCGAGCGCCACGCCGATCGAACCGATGGCGGCGACGACGACGCGCCACTGTGCCGGGTCGTCGAGCCCGATCGTCTGGAGGCCGGCGACGAACACGGTGAACAGCGGGGGGTGCGAGGCCCCCGGCTTGTCGCTCGGCAGGCCGTACATGGCGAGGCCGGCGTCGCCGAACCCCTTGCCCTCGCGCAGCATCGCCGCCTGCACGGCGACGTAGCGCGAGTCGCCCTCGAACAGGTAGCAGGTGCCGCTCGGCGGGTCCTCCGGCACGGGACAGGGCTCGCGCACCAGCGCCATGGCCCCGAGCCGCAGACCGAAGGCGGCGAGGCCGATCAGCAGCAGCGGCAGGTACGGCCGCAGCCGGCGCCACCACGAGCGCGACGGCGCGGTCGTCGGTCCCATCTCCTCCACGGGGCGCCATTGTGCACCGCGGAGGACCGGGCGCACCGCACCCGAGCCGGCGTCACCGGCCGGTGCCTCGACGATCGCGGCCGGCGGCGGCGCAGGAGGTGAGCCGGGGCGAAGCGATTGCGTAGCATCGGCGGCCATGCCCACCCCCATCTCCCGGGACGACGTGGCGCGGGTGGCCCAGCTGGCGCGGCTCACGCTCACCGACGACGAGCTCGACCGCTTCACCGGCCAGCTCGGCGCCGTGCTCGATCACGCTCGCGACATCGAGGCGCTCGACATCGACGACGTCCCGCCGACGGCCCACCCGTACCCGCTGGTCAACGTGCTCCGGGCCGACGAGGTCGGTGCCACCCTCGATCGGGACGAGGTGCTGGCGCAGGCGCCGTCGGCCGAGGACGGTCGCTTCCGCGTGCCGACGATCCTGGGGCAGGAGCCGTGAGCGATCCGCTCGACTCGGCACGGGCCATCGCCGCGGCCGTGCGCAGCGGCTCCGTGTCGGCGACCGAGGTGCTCGAGGCGCACCTGGCCGGCATCGCCGCGCACGGCGACGCCATCGCCGCCTTCAACCACGTGATGGTCGACGAGGCGCGTGCTGCCGCAGCAGCGGTCGATGCTGCGGTGGCGCGGGGCGACGACCCGGGCCCGCTCGCCGGCGTACCGATCGCCCTGAAGGACAACCTGTGCACACGCGGCGTGCCCACCACGTGCTCGTCGAAGATCCTCGAGGGCTGGCGCCCGCCGTACGACGCCACGGTCGTGCAGCGCGTGCTCGCCGCCGGCGCCGTGCCGGTGGGCAAGACCAACCTCGACGAGTTCGCCATGGGCAGCTCCACCGAGCACTCCGCCTTCGGGCCGACGCGCAACCCGTGGGACCTCGAGCGCGTGCCGGGCGGTAGCTCGGGCGGCAGCGCCGCCGCCGTCGCCGCCGGCTTCGCTCCCATCGCCCTCGGATCGGACACCGGTGGGTCGATCCGCCAGCCGGCGTCGCTGTGCGGGGTCGTCGGCGTCAAGCCCACGTACGGCCTCGTGTCGCGCTACGGCCTGGTCGCCTTCGCGTCGAGCCTGGACCAGATCGGCCCGTTCGCCACGACGGTGTCCGACGCCGCCGACCTGCTCGGCGTGATCGCCGGGCACGACCCCCTGGACAGCACGTCGATCCCCGACGCGGCCGCCGACCTCGGTCCGGCCGTCGCCGCCGGTCGCAACGGCGACCTCGCCGGTGTGCGGGTCGGCGTCATCGCCGAGCTCGACGGCGACGGCATCGACGCCGACGTGCGCGCCCAGCTCGATGCCGCGGCGCGCGCCATCGAGGACGCCGGTGGGCACGTCGCCACCACCTCGGTGCCGGCGGTGACCTACGGCCTGAGCGCCTACTACCTGATCGCCCCCGCCGAGGCGTCGAGCAACCTCGCCCGCTACGACGGGGTGCGCTACGGCAACCGCGTCGAGGGCGCCACCACCGGCGAGATGATGGATGCCACCCGCACCGCCGGCTTCGGCGACGAGGTGAAGCGCCGCATCATGCTGGGCACCTACGCCCTGTCGGCGGGCTACTACGACGCCTACTACGGCAAGGCGCAACGGGTGCGCACGCTCATGCAGCGGGACTTCGCCGAGGCCTACGCCTCGTTCGACGTGCTCCTGGCGCCGACGGCGCCGACCGTCGCCTTCCCCTTCGGCGCCAAGGACGACCCGCCGACGATGTACTTGTCCGACGTGTGCACGATCCCGTCGAACCTCGCCGGGCACCCGGCGATGTCGGTGCCGTTCGGCGCCGGGCAGGACGGCCTGCCCGTCGGCGTGCAGGTGCTGGCGCCGACCCTGGGCGAGTCCGTGATGTTCCGCGTCGCTGCCGCGCTCGAAGCGGCGGCGCCGTTGGTGGGCCGAGCGCCGCACGCGGCGCCGCCGATCGGAGGGGTGCGATGAGCGACCAGTCCGCAACCGAGGCCGCCTACGTCGTGGAGGGCAGCGAGGGCGACCGGTGGGCGATCGTCGTCGGTCTCGAGGTGCACGTCGAGCTGGCCACCGCCACCAAGCTGTTCTGCGCCTGCCCCAACGTCTTCGGCGACGAGCCGAACACGAACGTGTGCCCGACCTGCCTGGGGCTGCCCGGCTCGTTGCCCGTGCTCAACCGCAACGCCGTCGAGCTGGCCATGCGCATCGGCCGGGCGCTGCGCTGCACCGTCGAGCCGTCGGTGTTCGCCCGGAAGAACTACTTCTACCCGGACATGCCGAAGGACTACCAGGTCTCGCAGTACGACAAGCCGATCAACGTCGACGGCGAGCTGGCGCTGCCCGACGGCACCGTCGTCGGCATCGAGCGGGCCCATCTCGAGGAGGACACCGGCAAGAACACCCATGCCGGCGGCGGCGGTCGCATCCACGACGCCGACTACTCGCTCATCGACTACAACCGCGCCGGCGTGCCGCTGGTCGAGATCGTGTCGCGCCCCGACATCCGCACCCCCGACCAGGCGCGCGCCTACGTCGCCGAGCTGCGGCAGCTGCTCGTGGCCATCGGCGCCAGCGACGCCCGCATGGAGGAGGCATCGATGCGCGTCGATGCCAACGTGTCGGTCCGGCCGGAGGGCACGACCGAGCTGGGCACCCGCTGCGAGATCAAGAACCTCAACTCCATCCGCTCGCTCGGCCGGGCGATCGAGTACGAGGCGCGCCGCCAGGTCGACCTGCTCGAGACCGGCGAGCGCGTCCGTCAGGAGACCCGCCACTGGGACGAGGACGGTGGCCGCACCCGGCCGGGCCGGTCCAAGGAAGAGGCGGAGGACTACCGGTACTTCGACGAGCCCGACCTGGTCCCGGTGGCACCGGACGAGGCGTGGCAGGCCGCCGTCGATGCCAACCTGCCCGAGCTGCCCGCCTCCCGGCGCGCCCGGTTGGCTGAGCGCGCCGGCCGTCCGACGACCGACGGCGGGGTGGCGCTCACGGTTGAGCGTGACCTCGACGCCCTGGCGCACGCCGCCATGGATGCGGGCGGGGACCCGGCGCGGGTCCTGACCCATGTCGAGCACAACGTGCCGGTCGAGGCCGCGGGCGGGCTCGATCCGGCGCAGCTGGCGGACCTGGTGCGCCTCGAGCTCGACGGCGCCCTCACCGCCACGCAGGCCAAGACCGTGCTGGCCGAGGTGATCGCCTCCGGTCGGCCGCCGGCGGACATCGCCGCCGAACGCGGGTTCGAGGCGATGGACACCTCGGCGCTCGAGGGCACGATCGACGAGATCATCGCCGCCAACCCCACCGAATGGGACGACTACGTGCACGGCGACGACGCCCGGCGCGGCAAGCTCACCGGCTTCTTCACCGGCCAGGTGATGAAGGCGACCAAGGGGCAGGCCGACGGCAAGGTCGTCAACCAGCTCCTGGGCGCGCGGCGGGCTGCTGCCCTGGCCGGGGAGTAGCCTCGCCGGCGGTGCACGAGCACCGGGCGCCTGCGCGGTGGGCGCCCTTCCCCTTCCGAAAGGACCCGGCGATGACCATTGCCAAGCGCATGGTGGCCCTCTGCTTCGCCGTCGGACTGGCGGGCGCCACGGTGGCCTGCTCGAAGTCCGACGAGTCGGCCACGAAGACCAGCGAGAAGCCGACCACGACCGAGAGCTCGAGCGACAACGACTCGGGCGGCGACAGCGACTCGGGCGGTCTCGGCGACATCCCCAACCTCGGCAACATGGAGGAGTGCCTCGGCGTGGCCGCGGCATACAGCCAGATGCTGCTGGCGCCGTCGGCGGCGCTCGGCGGTGGGCTCACCGAGGAGCAGATGGCCGAGTACGAGAAGAGCATGGAGGAGCTGGGCGCTTCGGTGCCCGACGACCTCAAGGACGACCTCGAGGTCGTGACGACGGCGTACAACACCTACTTCAAAGAGGTCGGGTCCGTGCTGAAGGACGGCGACTTCCTGTCGTCTGCCGACGAGCTCGAGGCGGCCGGCAAGGCGCTCGAGGCCCCCGAGGTCGAGGAGGCCAACGCCAACATCGAGGCCTACCTCAACGAGAACTGCGGCTGACGACCGCAAACCACGACGGCGGGCGCGTCCCGCTCTGCGATGCTGAGGTCCGGCTCCGGCCGGACCTCAGCCGCGTCCCGGGCCGAGCCGACCGACGAGGGAGGGGGAGCGGGCCATGAGCAGTGACGTGGAGGGCATCGAGCTGCGGCCGGTGACGGCCGACGAGGCGCCGCGATGGATGCAGGTCATCGAGGCCGGCTTCGGCGAGCACCTGGAGCCGGGCGCCGTCGAGCGCGAGCTGACGGTGCTGCCGCTCGATCGCACCATCGCCGCCGTCGATCGGGATCGCATCGTCGGCGGCGCCGCCGCCTACGGCTTCACGATGTCCGTGCCGGGCGGTGGCTCGGTGCCGGCGGCCGGGGTGACCGCTGTGGCCGTGTCGGCCACCCACCGGCGCCGCGGCATCCTGCGGGCGATCATGCGCCACCAGCTCGACGACGTCGTCCGCCGCGGTGAGCCGATGGCGATCCTCAACGCCAGCGAGGCGGCGATCTACGGCCGCTTCGGCTACGGCCTCGCCAGCAGCTACCAGCGGTGGAG
>JAGQTE010000242.1 GCA_020439175.1 Acidimicrobiales bacterium
GAGCTCGCCCTCGCCGCCGCCGGCGACGGGTCGGACCCCGGCACCGACTTCGCCGACGTCACGATCCGAGCGTCGGTGCCGGCCGACCGGTGGCGGGACACGGTCGCCTCCGTGCGCGACGCCTTGCGGGCCGGCGACGCCCGCAAGGTCGTGCTGGCGCGAGCCGTCGACGTCGTGGCCGACCGCCCCATCGATCGCCATGCCGTGCTGCGGCGGCTGCGGGCGGGCTACGGCACCTGCTACGTCTACGCCGCCGGCAGCCTGGTGGGCGCCAGTCCGGAGCTGCTCGTCGCCCGCACCGGTGACATCGTGCGCGCCCATCCGATGGCCGGCACCGTGCCGCGCACCGGCGACCCCGCCGGCGACGCCCGCCTCGCCGCGGACCTGCTGTCGTCGCACAAGGACCTGCTCGAGCACCGCATCACCATCGACGGCATCCACGACGCGCTGCTCGGCTGGTGCAGCTACCTCGACGAGGAGGCAGCCCCGTCGATCGTCGCCGTCGCCAACGTCCAGCATCTGGCGACCATGCTCGAAGGGCGCCTCAGCGCGCCGGCCGCGTCGGTCCTCGAGTTGGTGGCGGCGTTGCACCCGACCCCTGCGGTGTGCGGCGACCCCACGGACGTCGCCCTGTCGGTGATCGCCGAGCGCGAGGGCTTCGACCGCGGCTGCTACGCCGGGCCGGTCGGTTGGGTCGACCGACTGGGCCAGGGCAGCTGGGCGGTCGGCATCCGCTGTGCCGACATCGACGGCGCGACCGCCCGCTGCTACGCCGGCGTCGGCGTCGTCGCCGAATCCGACCCCGACGCCGAGCTGGCCGAGACCCAGGCGAAGCTGCGCGCCATGCTCGACGCCGTGGTCCGTCCCTGACCGACCGGCTGGCACGATCGCTCGGGTCGCGCCATCATTCGCGCCGTGCACCGCTTCACCGCGCGCTACGTCGACGCCCTCGCCTTCGCCGCGGAGCTGCACCAGGACCAGCGACGCAAGCACGCGGACGTGCCCTACGTGTCCCACCTGCTGGCGGTCAGCGCGCTGGTGTGGGAGGACGGGGGCGATGAGGTCGAGGCGACCGCGGCGCTGCTGCACGACGCCATCGAGGACCAGTCCGACAAGGTCGACGTCGCCACCATCGGCCGCCGGTTCGGTGCCGACGTCGCCGGGATCGTCATGGCCTGCACCGACGCCCTCGGGCTCCACGACGCGCCGAAGCCACCGTGGGTGCACCGCAAGGCCGAGCACCTCCGCCACCTCGCCGACGCACCGCTGCCGGCGCTACGGGTGACCGCCGCCGACAAGCTGCACAACGTGCGCTCGTTGCTCGACGACCGCCGCACCGGTACCCGCGACGTGTGGTTGCGCTTCAACGGTCGGCTGCACGGCACGGTGTGGTACTACCGCCAGATGGCCGAGATCCTCGACGATCGGCTGCCGCCCACCGTGTCGCGCCTACCCGTGCTGCTGGCCGACGCCGTCGCCCAGCTCGAGGCCTACGCCGCCGAGGACCTGGCCTCGACGCCCGACACCTCGTGGGCGGCACCCGAGGGCTGGCCACCGCCGGCGCTGCTGCGCGCCTCGGCCTGATCGCGGCCTGACCACCCGTCCACGCCGCGCCTGCTCGGTACCATCCCCTGCTCTCACCACCGCCGCGCCCGGCCTCCGCCGACCGGCACGGCGCGTCTCACCCCGCGGTGTCCAACATGGCGTCGAGGGCGGTGCCCATGGCCCGGTGCAGGCCCGACCGGGCGGCGGCGCCGGCCCGTCGGTCGGTGCGCACGACCACGGCGCGCACCCCCGGGGTGCCGGCGGTGGCGCGCACGGCGGCCCCGACCTGCTCGGGGTCGTCGGCGACGGTGACCGCGATGCCGTGCGCCGCGGCGACCGCAGCCAGATCCAGGCCGTGCGGGGTCCCGAAGAGCTGCTCGAACACGTCGGCGTCCAGCGACGCCGCCTGCGGCAGGTGCTCGAAGATGCCGCCGCCGTCGTTGTCGACGATCACGATGGTGCAGTCGGCCGGCCGGTGCCCGGCGCCCAACAGGCCGTTCGTGTCGTGCAGGAACGCCAGGTCGCCGACGAGCGCCACGGTCGGCACGTCGGCGCCGACCGCGACCCCGATCGCCGTCGACACCACACCGTCGATGCCGTTCGTGCCGCGGTTGGCCAGCACCCGGAGCCCCGCCCGCGGCGGTGCGTACCACTCGACGTCGCGGATGGGCATCGAGGAGGACACGACCAGGCGTCCGCCGGCCGGGACGGCGCCGACGACGGCGCGCGCCACCGCCACCTCGGCCAGGTCGGGGTCACGCCCCAGGGCGCGCACCAGCACCTGAGCGCA
>JAGQTE010000243.1 GCA_020439175.1 Acidimicrobiales bacterium
GCCCTCCGAGCCCTCCGACCGTGGCGCAGCCGTTCGGGGCGTCGCCGGTCCCGCCGGTCGACGTGCCCGAGCCGTCGAGGCCGTCGAACCCGCTGCGCTGGGTGGCGACGGCGGGCGTCGCCGGGGTGCTCGCCATCGCCGCCTTCGCCGTCGGGTCGCAGGTCGCCTCGAGCGCCACGACCTCGACGGCGGCGCCCGCCAGCCTCAGCCAGAGCCAGACGCCGGGCCCGTCGGCTTCCGGCTCGGGCACCGGCTCCGGTTCCGGACAGTCGTCGCAGGTGCCGGGGGCATCCGGCTCGTCGGGCCAGGCCACGCCGTTCGGCGAACGATCCCAGGGGCAGATGCCCGGCGGCGATCAGAGCCAGATGCCCGGGGGCGACCTGGGGCAACCCCCGATGGGCGGCCCGGGCGGGATGGGACGCCCGGCCGCGGGAGGCACGATCACGGCCATCGACGGCACCACGATCACCATCGCCGGCGACGAGCGGACCGGTGGCGCCGCCGTCGTGGTCGAGGTCTCCGACGCCACGCAGGTGCTGGAGATGGGTGATCCGATGTCAGGGGCCGAGCCGACCCAGCTGACGCTCGCCGATCTCGCCGTGGGTGACACCGTCGTCGTGCTGGGCACGCTGTTCGGCGACACCGTCCAGGCCGACGCCATCATGGTCGGCGATCTGCCGATGCCGCCCGACGGCGGCATGGGCCGCCCGGGGATGGGCGGTCCCGATGCCGGCCAGCGCATCCCGGGCCAGGGCATGCCGGGTCAGGGCTTGCCCGGCGAGAGCCAGGGGCAAGACGTCGTGCCCGGCAGCTCGTCGAGCGGCGCGGATGCAGCGCTGAGCTGACGTCTGCGCCGCACCTCGACCGACCGTCCTCCCGCCGTGCCCGCCGGCGGAGGGCGGTCGGCGCGCGTCAGCCCTGCGGGAGCAGCTGGTAGGAGTTGCGCAGCTCGTCCTGGATGACGGTGGCGATGCCGTCGACGTCTTCGACAACGAGCGGCTCGTCGAGCGTGCGAGCGCGGAACGTCCAGCCCTCGGGCAGCGCCAGACGATCCCCGAGCCCGGCCAGGTCGTCGGCGGTCAGCGTCGGGTCGATCTCAATGCTGTACGACTGCATGATGTAGACGGTGCCGTCGTCGGCGGTGAGCTCGTAGACCTCACGGCCTGCGTCGAAGCGGAACTCGGTGTCGCGGTTGACCGACGAGCCGGCGTAGGGCCGGCGGTCGGGGATGCCGGGGCCGAGGTCGACGATGGCGATCGAGCGCATCTCGAGCCCGTTGAAGCTGTGGCGCTCGCCCGACCCGGCCAGCTGGTTGGCGACGATGTCGTCGAGGACCCAGTAGCGCGGGCCGTTGGGCAGGGCGAGCGTCGTGCCGAGGTCGGCAGCGGCGGCCGCCGGGTCGATGCCGGCGAAGGCGTCGGCGGGGCAGTCGTTGAGGCCTTGGGTGCCCCACACCTCTGCCTGGGTGTTGACCTCCGAGACGGTGACGGTGAGCACCTCGCAGTACCGCTCGCCGTACTGGTCGCGCAACGCTCCGGCCGGCCGGACGTCGGTGCCCGGCGTGGTCCCGCCGGCGGCCGTGCCCTCGGTGGCGGCTGCCGTTCCGGCGGGTCCCGGATCGGCCGTGGTGCCCGATGGTTCGGGTGTCGAGCTCGATGAGCAGGCGCCGGCGAGGGCGGCGACGGCGACGGCGGTGGTGAGCAGGACGGGTGCGCGGCGCATGGGAGGACCGTACCAGAACTGTCACTCGCAATGTCATTAGTCGCGCGCCGGGCCCGGACGGCACGCGCCGAGACGTGCGCACGGATCGACTAGAAACGGGCCCCATGGCCGCACGACCCCGCGCTCGTATCGCATGCACCGCCGCCGCACTGGTCCTCGCCCTCGGGGCGGTGTCGTGCAGCTCGGACAGCTCCGACGGGGGTGCGGCGGGCACGACCGCCGGCACCACCGGGACCACGAACCCGGCGATGAACGAGCCGACCGACGCCTTCTACCAGGCGCCGAACCCGCTGCCCGACGGCAAGCCCGGCGACGTGATCCGCTCGGAGCCGCTCGACGGTGCCCCGGCCGGCAGCCAGGCCTGGCGAGTGCTGTACCTCTCGACCGGCTTCGACGGCAGCCCCACCGCCGTGTCGGGCGTCGTGATCGCCCCCAACGGTACGACCAGCGGGTCGACCCCCGGCTCGGCTCCGGCGGGCACGACGCCGGCATCCGGGCGACCGATCCTGGCGTGGGCGCACCCGACCACCGGCGTCGTCGACGACTGCGCGCCGTCGATGCTGTCGGAGGTCTTCGCCCTGATCCCGGGCCTCCAGGAGTTCCTCGACGCCGGCTACGTGGTGGCCGCCACCGACTACGAGGGTCTCGGCACCGAGGGCGTGCACCCGTACCTGATCGGCGAGAGCGAAGGCCGCAGCGTCCTCGATTCGGCCCGCGCCGCCCAGCGCCTCGCCGACACGGGCGCCGGCGACGAGCTGCTCCTGTGGGGCCACAGCCAGGGAGGCCAGGCGTCGCTGTTCGCCGGGCAGATGGCGCCGTCGTACGCGCCGGAGCTGCAGCTCAAGGCCACGGCTGCGGCGGCGCCGGCGGGTGAGCTGGCCAAGCTGTTGAGCCTCGACAGCTCGACGGCCGAAGGCGTGGTGCTCGGTTCCTACGCCGTGAACGCCTACACGGACCTCTACAGCGAGCAGTACCCCGACATCGCCGAGGACCAGGTCGTGACCGCCGAGGGCCTGCCGGCCATCCCCGAGCTGGTCAAGCTGTGCGACCTCACGCAGTCGTCGCAGATGCAGACCATCGCCGAGCCGCTCGCCGGCAAGTTCTTCGTCGGCGACCCCGGGTCGGTGGCGCCGTGGAGCACGCTGCTCGGCGAGAACTCGCCCGGCGGCGAGAAGATCACCTCGCCGGTGCTGATCACCCAGGGCACCGCCGACACCATCGTGATCCCGTCGACCACGGCCGGACTGGTGCAGACGTTCTGCGCCAACGGCACCGATGTCGCCGAGAAGACCTACGACGGCATCACCCACGAGATGATCGGCTACGAGTCGGCCGGCGACGTCGCCACCTGGATGGGCCAGATCATGGCCGGCGACACGCCCACCATCACCTCCACCTGCGCCTGACGGCCCGTCCGGTCGCCCTCAGCGGGCGTAGGCGGCGGCGAGGGCGTCGATGGCGTCGGCCTCGTACCGGCGCGCCGACTCGAGCAGCCGGGTGAAGGCGAACGACGGGTGGATGTGCCCGTCGAGCCGGACGTGCGTCACCGCGACGCCGGCGGCCTCCAACGCCGCGGCGTAGGCGGTGGCGTCGCCGCGCAGCTGGTCGAACTCGGCCGACATGATCCACGCCGGGGGCAGGTCGGCGTGCGACGGGGCGAGCAGCGGCGAGCAGCGCGGATCGAGGGCGTCGGTTGCCGGATCCGGTAGGTAGTGGGCGAGGAACTCGTCGATCGCCGCCCGGTCGAGCAGGTAGCCGTCGGGCACCTCGGCGAAGCCGGACTGCGACAAGGTGGCGTCGGTCGACGGCACGTCGAGCCATTGATGGCAGATCGCCGGGCCGGATCGGTCCCGCGCCAGCAGGCACACCACGGCGGCCAGGTTGGCGCCGGCGGACTCGCCGCCGACCGAGACGCGGGTGGCGTCGACGTGGAGGTCGGCGGCGCGCTCGACGAGCGCGCAGAGCGCGGCGTAGCAGTCCTCGGGTGCCGTGGGGAAGCGGTTCTCGGGGGCCAGGCGGTACTCGACGGAGGCCACGACGCACCCGGCGCCGGCGGCGATGGTGCGACAGCGCGGGTCGCGCTCGTCGAGCGTGCCGACACAGAAGCCGCCGCCGTGGAAGAAGACGTGCAGCGGCAGCCGGCCTCGCCCGGCGGGGCGGTAGAGCCGCACCCGGATGACGCCGCCGTCGACCGGCACCTCGCACTCGGACTCGGTCACGTGGCGGGGGCCGGCCCGCAGCAGCAGCCACCAGCCGGCGCGCGCCAGGCGGGCGTCCTGCTCGCGCCGGGTGGCGATGGGCACGGCGCGGTCGGTTCGGTCGGTGGCGTTGGCGAGGCGGACGAGGCGGGCGAGGCGCGGTTCGAGCGGCACGGTCGGCGAGGCTACCGGTGCGGCGGTCGAGGAACCGTCGGCGCGTTCAGGGGTGTGCCGTGATGCGGGCCAGCAGGTCGTCGACGAACGCCGGGTCGATGCCCCGGCCGAGGACGATGCGGCGGTGCAGCAGCGGGCCGAACAGGTACGACACGGCGTGAGCGGGGTCGAGCGTGGGGTCGATCTGGCCCTCGGCGATGCCGCGGCGGACCAGCGCCTCGATGGCGCCGATGCGCCGCTCCATGATCTCGGCGCGCAGCGCCAGCAGCTGGGGGGTCACGTCGCTCGTCGAGAGCAGCGCCGCGAAGAGGGCGCCACCGGTGTCGTCGAGGACCGCGGCCGACAGCGTGACGAGCATGGTGCGCAGGTCGGTCAGCGGGTCGCCGCTCAGGACCAGGTGGATGACGCCCAGGCGTTCCTCCACGGCGTCGACCAGGAGGCTGTCGAGCGTCGGCCAATGGCGGTAGACGGTGGCCCGGCCGACGCCGGCGACCCGGGCGACCGAGGCGTGGGTGACGTCGGTGACGCCGCCGTGCTCGAGCAGCTCGCCGACCGCAGCCAGCACGCGGGCGCGGGTGGCGCTGACCCGCGGATCGAGGCGTTCGTGCCGGGCACCGGTGTGGGCGGAGCTGGGTGCGGCCGGCATGACGCTTGACGATAGCAGAAGTAATGAGACAAACTGTCTCAAAGTTGGTCCGACCGGGGACCGGCGACGACTCGAGGGGGAGACGTGGACGACACGTCGACGACGACGGCGCGACCGGGCGCCGCCGTGCTGGCGGTGGCTGCGGCGTGCACAGCGGCCGCGGGTGCCATCCACTTCGCCATGGTGCCGACCCACGGCGGTGAGGACCCGGCGCTGGCCATCGGCTTCGCCATCGCCGGGTGGGCGCAGCTCGCCGTGGCCGTGGCGCTGCTGTTGCGCCCGGGGCGTCCGGTGTACCTGGCCACGGCGCTGGTCAACGCCGGGTGCGTCGCAGCGTGGGCCGTCTCACGCACGTCGGGGCTGCCGTTCGGATCGCACGCCGGGGTGGCGGAGGCGGCGGGGTTCGTCGACATCGCCTCGGTGGTGCTCGAAGGCCTGGCGATCGTCCTCGCCGTCGCCTTGCTCGTGCGGCCGGCGCTCGGCGCCACCTGGGGCCAGGCGAGCTGGGTGATGGCGTCGCTGCCCGTCCTCGCCGTCGTCGCCGTCACGACGGCGGCGATCGTCTCACCATCGGCGACCGACCATGGCGGGGCGGGACACGACCATGGCGCCGAAGGTGGCGAGCACGACCACGGCGACGTCGCCTGGCAGCCGCTGGACTACGCCACGCAGCGCCAGCTCACCGACGAGCTGGCGTCAGCCCGCGCCGCGACCGAGAAGTACCCGACGGTGGCCGACCTCAAGGCCGGCGGCGGGCGGCGCCTCGGCGTGTTCACCCCGGGCAACGGTGCGCACCACACGATGCCGGTCGAAGGCGTCCCGATCCCGGAGAAGGGGTTCGACCTGCAGGCGATCATGGGCAACGTGGCCGGCTTCGACCCCGCCAACCCGCCGATCATCCTGTACTCGGGCACCGAGGACACCGCCGTCCCGGTCGGGGTGATGTACGTCGTGTTCCAGGACGAGGAGCCCGAGGGGTTCGCCGGGCCCAACGACATCTGGCATCGCCACACCGGGGTGTGCGCCGTCGTCGGGGCCGACGGCGGTGTCGACGTGCTGTTGCCCATCGCGTCGGACACCACCAAGGAGCAGTGCGACGAGGTGGGCGGCAACCACATGCCGGTCACGCCGTGGATGGTGCACGTCTGGACCGCGCCCGGTTGGGAGAGCACCGACGGCGTCTTCTCCCACGAGAACCCGTTGCTGGTGTGCCGCGACGAGACGACGGGCGATGTCGCCACCGACTTCGCCCGCGGCTGCCAAGGCCTCGCCTGACCCGACCTGACCAGGCCCTGACCCCCGGTTCGTGTGGTGTCTACCCGGGTATGCGCGGCTCGGCACCACGAGAACGGCCGGGGTTCGCCTGCGGAGACAGCGGCTCGCTAGGTTGGCGCCCGCAGCCGCCGCCGCACCGGTGGCGGCGGACTCCGGGGGGAGGATCCGTGCCTGATCAGGTCCCGTTGGTGGACTACCTCGCGCTGTCGCCCGAGCCGCACCTGGTGGCTCACGAGTGCGACGCGTGCGGTGCCCGCTTCTTCGACCGGCGCAACGCCTGCGCCTCGTGCTCGGGGACGTCGTTCCACGCCGTCGACGTGCCGACGGCGGGCGAGCTCGTCACCTTCACCATCGTGTCGTTCGCGGCGCCCGGCGTGCCGGTGCCGTTCGTGGCCGGCGTCGTCGACTGCGGCGGCACCAGCGTGCGCGCCAACGTCATCAACACCGACCCCGATCCCACCCATGTCCGCACCGGCATGCCCGTGCAGCTGGCCACGTTCGTGGTCGGCACCGACAGCGAAGGCGTCGAGGCCGTCGGCTTCGGTTTCGAGCCCGTGGAGGCGACCTCATGAGCAGCGATGACGTCTGGATCCTCGGGATCCGCATGACCAAGTTCGGCAAGCGCCCCGACGACGACGTGATGGACATCGCGTCCGAGGCGGCGCTCGGCGCCCTCGCCGACGGTGGCGTGACGATGGCCGACATGGGCGTGCTCGCCGCCGGCAACCTCATGTCGATGGGCGCGCCCACCGGCCAGCTGCTCCAGAAGCAGATCGGCCAGACCGGCATCCCCGTCTACAACGTGTCCAACGCCTGCGCCACCGGCGCCACGGCGCTGCGCACGGTGATCATGGCCATCAAGGCCGGCGAGTGCGACATGGGCCTCGCTGTGGGCGTCGAGAAGCTGGCCGGCGCCGGACTGCTCGCCGGCGGCTCGCGCAAGGCCGACTCCGACACGTGGCAGCCCAAGGGGCGCTACGGCGCGGTGGCGTCGGTGGACGGCCGCATCGGCACCGAGATCATGCCGGGGGTGTTCGCCCAGATCGGCATGGAGTACGGGCACCGCTACGGCGGCACCAGCTTCGAGCTGTTCGCCCGCATCTCGGAGAAGAACCACGCCCACTCGACGCTGAACCCGCTCGCCGCCTACACGAAGCGCCTCAGCCTCGACGAGATCATGAACGACGTCATGATCGCCTACCCGAACACGCGCCCGATGTGCTCCGCCAACTGCGACGGCGCGGCGGCGGCGGTGGTGGTCAGCGACGCCAAGCTGCGCACGCTCGATCCGGACCAGCGGCGGCGGGCGGTGAAGGTCTCGGCCAGCGTGTTGACGTCGGACCCGTGGACCGAGAGCTGCCAGGTGCTGCCCGACGTCAACACCCTGACCCGTCGGGCCGCCACCCAGGCCTACGAGCAGGCCGGCGTCGGGCCCGAGGACCTCGACCTCGTCGAGCTGCACGACTGCTTCGCCACCGCCGAGCTGGTGCACTACGACAACCTGATGTTGTGCCCCGAGGGCGGCGCCGTCGACTTCTTCGAGTCCGGTGCGCCGTGGCGCGACGGGCGCCTGCCGGTCAACGTCTCCGGCGGGCTGCAGTCCAAGGGCCACCCGATCGCCGCCACCGGCATCGCCAACATCTGGGAGGTCTGCCACCACCTGCGGGGCGAGGCCGGCGACCGCCAGATCGAGGGTGCCCGCGTCGGGCTCGCCCACGTCATCGGCCTCGGCAGCGCCTGCGGGGTGCACATCCTCGAGAAGGCGGCCTAGGCAACCGGCGTCTTCGGGACCTCTGCCACTGGCGGCGGCCCGCCACGATCCACGAACCTGGCCCACGTCCACGTCTGCCGTCATGGCACGACGTCATCGGGGAAAGGGGGAGCCGTGGACCACATGAGCCCGCTCGACGCCGAGTTCTGGTACCTCGAGGACGCCACGGTGTCGTTGCACATCGGCGCCTGCGCCGTGTTCGAGGGGCCGGCGCCGAGCCTCGACACCTTCGTCGCCATGACGCGCTCGAAGCTGGCGCGGGTGCCGCGCTTCCGCCAGGTCGTGCACCCGGTGCCGCTCGGCCTCGGACGCCCGGTGTGGGTGGACGACGTGCACTTCGAGCTCGAGTACCACCTGCGCCACGCCGCGCTCCCGGCGCCGGGCGACGACGCCCAGCTGCGCCGGCTGGCGGCACAGATCCTGTCGACCCAGCTCGACCGGTCGCGCCCGCTGTGGGAGGAGTGGCTGATCGAGGGGCTCGAGGGCGACCGGTGGGCGGTCGTCGCCAAGGTGCACCACTGCATGGTCGACGGCGTGTCCGGCGCCGAGATGATGGAGGTGCTGCTCGACCTCGAGCCCGATGCCGACATTCCGCCGCCGGAGCCGTGGGAGCCGGAGCCCGGTCCCAACGACACGGCGCTGGTGCTCGACGCGCTGGGCGGCCTGGCGGGTCAGGTGGCGCACCACGCCGGAGCGCTGGCGTCGGTGCTGGTGCACCCGCAGCGCCTCGTGGCCGACGTGCGCACCGAGCTCGGTGCGTTGCTGGCGCTGCGAGACGTGGCGTCGTCCACGCCGCCGACGCCGATGGACGGGCCGATCACGCCACACCGCCGGTGGGCGTGGGCGACGGCGGAGCTCGACCAGATCAAGGCGATCAAGGACGCGTTGGGCGGGACCGTCAACGATGTGGTGCTCGCCGCCATCGCCGGCGGCCTGCGCGACTTCCTCGCCGACCACGACGTCGACCTGGACGCGGCCGTCATCAAGTCGTTGGTGCCGGTGTCGGTCCGCGGCGCCGACGAGCACGGCCAGTTCGACAACCGGGTGTCGGGCATGATCGCCGACCTGCCCGTCGACGTCGCCGACCCGGTCGAGCGGCTCGCCGCCGTGCACGAGCACATGGCCGAGCTCAAGGCCTCCGGGGAGGCCGAGCTCGGGGACGCCGTCATCGCCGGGCTGGCCACGATGGCGCCACCGGCGTTGCTCGCCGTCGGCAGCCGGGTGGCGATCAAGCTGCTCGAACGCCACCCCGGGGCCGCCATCAAGACGGTCACCACCAACGTGCCCGGTCCCCAGCTCCCGCTGTACGCGCTGGGTCGACGGCTGCTGGCGTACTACCCCTATGTGCCGATCGTGCACGGGTCGCGCATCGGCATCGCCATCTTGTCCTACGACGGCCACGTCGCCTTCGGCATCACCGGCGACGCCAAGGCGGTGCCCGATGTCGACACCATCGCCTCTGGCATCGAGACCTCGATCCGCGAGCTCGCCGAGCGTGCCAAAAGGCCAGGTCAGGACTGATACCTTCTGCGGCCATGTCGAAACCGCGCCGTCCCACTGCCCCCGCGATCTTCCTCACCGGCGCGCTGCTGCTCGGTGCTGCCGCCTGTTCGAGTGACAACTCGTCGGGCTCCCCGAACGGCACGAACGTCGGCTCGTCGGCCGGCACGAGCGTCGGCACCACGGTTGGGACCACGGTGGGCACCACCGCCGGCACGATGCCGATGGCGACGATGGACGAGGCGGCGCTGCAGGCGTTGCTCAACGAGGTGGCGCCGACGACGATGACGCCGGGCGCCGTGGCGCTGGTGCGCACCCCCGCCGGCACGGTCACCGCCACCTACGGCTATGCCGACCTCGACAAGTCGCGCCCCGTCACCGTCGACGACCACGTGCGCATCGGATCGAACACGAAGACCTTCACCGGCACGGCGGTCCTGCAGCTCGTCGGCGAGGGCAAGGTGGCGCTCGACGACCCCATCTCGGACTACGTGGAGGGCGTGCCCAACGGCGAGGCCATCACCATCGAGATGCTCCTCGACATGCACAGCGGCCTGTACAACTACACGACCTCGCCGGAGATGAACCGGATCCTCGACGAGGTGCCCGACCACGTCTTCACCCCCGAGGACCTGCTGGCCCTGGCGTTCGCCCAACCGCCGAACTTCGCGCCGGGCGCCGAGTACGAGTACTCGAACACCAACACCGTGCTGCTCGGTCTCGTCATCGAGAAGGTCGACGGGGTGCCGGTGCAGGAGGCCTTCGCCACGCGCCTGTTCGAGCCGCTCGGGCTCAGCCAGACGTCGTTCCCGGCGGCGACCGACGCCTCGATCCCTGAGACGCACCCGCAGGGGTACCTGTACGGCGACAACATGTCGACGATCGAGACGATGGCGCTACCCGAGGCCGATCAGCCCGCCGCCGAGTCCGGTGAGCTGCTGCCGAACGACGTGACGGACGAGAACCCGTCGTGGGCGTTCACCGCCGGGGCGATGATCTCCGACCTCGAGGACCTGGCCGACTGGGCCGAGGCGCTGGCCGAGGGTGAGCTGCTACCCCCCGAGGTGCAGCAGCAGCGCATCGACTCGATCGCGCCGGTCAACCCCGACAACCCGGCCTCGCCGGGTTACGGCCTCGGCATCGCCTCGTTCGGCGGGTTCCTCGGCCACACCGGCGAGCTGCCCGGCTTCAACAGCTTCATGGCGCACGATCCCGAGACCGACACCACAGTCGTCGTGTGGGCCAACCTGGCGAACCAGCCCGACGGCGCCGCGCCGGCGGTCACCATCGCGCAGGCGCTGCTCAAGGCGCTGACCGGCACCGCCGACGGCGCCACGCCGGCATCGAGCGCCGGCGGCTGACGCTCGGCCGTCGGGCCCTGACCGAGGTCACGCCGGCAGGCTGAACCGCTGGAAGAACTCCCACAGCAAGGCGTTGGCGTCGAGCTTGTCGTTGGGGGTGCCGGTGACCGAGCTGATCGTCGCCTCGAACTCACTGCCGGGCCACACGTGCCCGGATTGCGGGGTGATGTAGAGCACGACGTCGGCGCCCTCGGCGCAGTCGGTCCAGGTGATCTGCTCGACGCCCTCGACCGGGGTCGTCGTGGTGGGCCCGGTGGCGCACTCGTTGTCGGCGGCGAAGGCGGCCGCGCTGTCGCGCACGGACGGGAACTCGATCTGGCCGGCGAGGTCGAGCAGCTGCGAGACGTTCGGCAGCTCGTTGGCGTCGGCGCCGAGGCCACCCTCGAGCAGGACGTAGGTGTCCTCGCCGCCGTGGAAGGCCATCACGGGGATGGGTCGGGCCGGATCGCACGCGTCCAAGCGGGTGAGGCCGGCGACCGGACCGATCGCCGCCACCTTGTCGGCGAGCACGCACCCGATCGCCGACGACATGAACGCCCCGTTGGACAGGCCGGTGACGTACACCCGGCGCGGGTCGGCGCAGCGAGCGGCCACCTCGTGGTCGATCAGCGCCGAGAGGTAGCCGAGGTCGTCGGCGCCCTGGTCGGCCCCGACGAAGTTCCAGTAGCGGGGCTCGCCGGTCCCGTCGGGCGAGACGTACAGGAAGCCCTCCTGCTCGGCGGTGGCGTCCATGCGGGTGTGGGCGACGTGCACGCCCATGCCTTCGGCGTACCCGTGGATGTCGATCACCAGCGGCAGGCGCTGGTCGCCGGCCCCGGTCGGGACCAGCTCCATGTACTGCCGGTCCAGGCCGTCGTGCGGGAACGTCTGGGTGAGCACCTCGCCCCGGGGCACGGCGGCGTCGATGGTGCAGGTCTCGGACACGGTCGTCCCCGTCGGAGCGGCGGTCGAGCCGGTCGCGGCCCCGGCGGTCGAGCCGGTCCCGGCCGTGGTCGATGGGGCGGCGTCGGTCGACGAGCCGGACGAGCAGGCGGCACCGAGGGCGACGACGGCGGTCAGCGCGGCGACGGCGCCGGCGCGCAGAGCAGGGGTGGCAGGCATGGCGCCAGACCCTACTGCCGGCCCGTCACCGCCGGACGGCTGGCAGCCCGGCGGTCGGTTCGCTCACGTCGTCGATCGGAGCAGGTCTTCGAGGTCGTCGGCGACGTCGAGTCTGCGAGCCCAGGCGCGCAGATACCCGCGGTCGACGTCGTTGGTCGCCACCATCTCGATGCAATCTCGCCACTGGACCTCGGAGCGCGACGTCGATCGCCACCTGAGCTTGGCCAGGATGACGTCCTCCGCACTGGCGACGGAGCAAGGGATGCCGAAGACGTCGGCGCGCACGCTGCGTCGCAGCCGGGACGCGGTGAACTCGTCGTCGGCGTGCACGACGAAGATGTCCACCTTGCCGCCGTGCTCGGGGTCGAGCACGTTGAAGCTCCCGCTCGTTCCAGCGACCTCTCGCGCCCGCTCGGTCGGCACGTAGAGACCGGCACCGGCCAAAGCATCGAGGACAGCCTCGATCTGGTCGACATCGACGACGACCACGACGTCGATGTCGCGGGTTGTCCGGGCGACGCCCCACGCCGCTGCTGCAACTGAGCCGACGACGACATAGCCCAGCTGCGATTCCTCGAATGCCGAGACGACAACTCGCAGGACCCGCGCGAGCTCGATCACCGTCCGACCCGGGCCGCCTCGGGCCAGACCTGCAACGCCAGGTCGTCGCCATAGGTGCGGCGGACCAACACCAAGAAGACCTGGCGGTCGTCGTAGTCCGGATATCGCCTTCGGACCGCCTGTTCGGCCATCTGAGCGACGCCATGGTTGAGCTGAGCCCATTCGTCGAGCCGCTCGGCGATCGAGCGCCCGGCGATCGCGTCCATCTGGGCGCGCCAGGCCTCGGCGGTCGTGTCGGCTGGCAGCCCGGCGGTCGGTTCGCTCA
>JAGQTE010000244.1 GCA_020439175.1 Acidimicrobiales bacterium
GGTCCTCGGGCGTGATCGGCACCAGCACCGGGAACTGCCGGGCGCCTTCCGTGTAGGGCTCATCCGGGGAGGGCGCGTCGTAGGCGGCGATGACCTCCGGTGCCAGGTCGGTGGCACAACCCCCGTTCACGATGCCGCCGGTCGGGAACGTCTCGGCCTCCTGGCTGAACTGACGCCACGCCAGGAAGGCGTCGCTCGGCGAACCGTCGCCGGTCGGCAGGAAGGTGTTGGCGGCGACCACGCGAGCGAAGCGCTCCGGGTGCTCGCCGACCAGCCGCAACCCGAGCAGGCCGCCCCAGTCCTGGCACACCAGCGTGACGTCGCGCAGGTCGAGCTGACCGAACACCGTCTCGCGCAGCCAGTCGACGTGGCGCTGGTAGGTGTAGTCGCCGCGGTGCGCCGGCTTGTCCGACCGGCCGAAGCCGACGAGGTCGGGCGCGATGCAGCGGTGCCCCGCCGCCACGAGCACGGGGATCATCTTGCGGTATAGATACGACCACGACGGCTCGCCGTGCAGCAGCAGCACGGTCTCGGCGGCGTCGGCCGGGCCCTCGTCGAGGTAGTGCACCCGCAGGCTCCCCGACCCGTCGCCCGTGGGGACCTCGACGTAGTGCGGGGCGAAGGTGTAGCCGGGCAGCCCCTCGAATCGCTCGTCCGGTGTGCGCAACACGTCCATCACGGTCCCCCTCGTCCGTCGCGGCGGCCGCGTCACCCGGCCGCCATACAAGTGACACTCAGCGTGTCATAAGTCCGGGTCGCCGTCCAGCGCTGTGTGCTCCACGATCCAGCGGTGCATGGCGATGCCGCTGGCGACCCCCACGTTGACCGACCGCGTCGAGCCGAACTGGGTGATCCCGACCACGACATCGCAGCACGCCAGCAGCGGCGCCGACAGCCCGGGGCCCTCCTGGCCGAACACCAGCACGCACCGCTCCGGCAGCGACGTGCGCTCGATGGCCGCGGCGCCGTCCACGTTGTCGACGCCGACCACGGTCAACCCCTCGGCGACGGCCCAGGCGTCGAAGGCCGCAGCGTCGGGATGGTGCTCGACGTGCAGGTAGCGATCCGTGACCATGGCGCCGCGCCGGTTCCAGCGGCGGCGGCCGACGATGTGCACGGCGGCGGCACCGAAGGCGTTGGCGTTGCGCACCACCGAACCGATGTTGAAGTCGTGCGTCAGGTTCTCGATGGCGACGTGGAACGGGTGCCGGCGGGTGTCGAGGTCGGCGACGATGGCGTCGTTGCGCCAGTAGCGGTACCGGTCGACCACGTTGCGCCGGTCGCCGTCGGCCAACAGCTGCGGATCGAGCCGGTCGTCGTCCGGCCACGGTTCCGGGTGCGGGCCGACACCGACCACCCGCTCCGCGTCCGCATCATCGATCCGTTCCCCGTCCGAACCGTCCGCGGCCCCCGACGACTCGGCCACCACCGCCTCAGGCCAACAGCGAGGCGACGACGCGGCGGATGGTGGCGCTGGCGCGCGCCGCCGAGCAGCCCTGGTCCTCGCGCAGCGCCACCCACATGCGCCACGACAGCGCGGCGTCGAGCGCCTCGCCCAGCTCCTTGCGGTCGGCCGCCGCGCAGGCGTCGAGCTCGGGTGCGAAGACCTCCAGCACCTGCGTGCGCAGCCAGCTGCGGCTCACCGCCAGGTGATCGCTGAGCACGGGGCTCGACGCCTGGCGACGCTCGGCGACGTGGCGCACGGGCGAGATGTCCTCGTACAGCCCGGCGCGCCGGGTGACGAGCAGATCGATGCGGGCGTCGAGCGCGTCGGGGAGCTCACCCAGCTCGAGCAGCGGCGCCATGTGCGCCACCTGGCGCTCGATGGCCAACGCGTAGAGCGAGTCGAGGTCATCGAAGTGCCGGAAGACCGACCGGACCGACACGCCGGCGCGCTCGGCGATGTCGGCCGAGGAGGGTCGCCGGTTCCCCTCCCGGATCAGCGACAGCATCGCCTCGACGACGGCCTCCCGGCTACGGGCGCCACGCCGCCGACGACCGTCGGTGACGACCTCGCCGTCCTCGTCGATCACTTCGATGCCGGTCACCGTCGCCTCGCCCACGCACCGCACGGTAGGAAGTTGCAGGCAGAGCGTCAACATCGCCCCCCGCCGGCCGACGGGAAGTCCCGCATGCATCGTCCATCCACCCATCCGACGCCGCTCGTCCCCGAGGCCGTGCGCACGGGTCGCGCCCGACCGCCCGGTAGGCAACCGGGGCGCCTCACCCGGCGCAGGAGCCGGTCGCTCGCCGTCGCCGCCGCGTGCGTGCTGGCCGTGCTGATCGGCACGCTCGCGCCGGCGCACGCCACCGAGCGCGCACCCGGCACCGCACCGCCCCCGGTCGTCACGGCCCAGCCCGACGCCGCCGCGCCGTCGGCCACGGTCGCCGGCATCGACGTCGCCAACTACCAGCACCCCAACGGCGCCGCCATCGACTGGAACCAGGTCAAGGCCGCCGGCAACGAGTACGTGTTCATCAAGGCCACGGAAGGCCCGATCAGCTGCACCGGCACCTACTACACGAACAGCTACTTCAAGGGCGATTGGGCCGGCGCCGGCAACGCCGGGCTGTACCGCGGCGCCTACCACTTCGCCCGGCCCCTGCACCCGCTGCGCGAGACCGCCGTCGACCAGGCGCGCTTCTTCGTGTCGACCACCGGTCCGATGAGCGGGTTCAAGGACCTGCCGCCGGTGCTCGACTTCGAGGTCACCTGTGGCCTCTCCCCCACCGACCTGGCCACCTGGGCGCACCACTGGCTCGACGAGGTGTACCGCCTCACCGGCCGGCGTGCCGCCATCACCTCGTACCCGGCGTTCTGGTCGGGCCCGATGGCCAACAACACGACCTTCGGCGACTACCCGTTGTGGATCGCCCGCTACGGCACCCCGTCGCCGTATCCGCTGCTCGCCGGGTGGGACGACTGGACCTGGTGGCAGACCGGCCAGGACACCGAGCCCGGCATCGTCGGCCAGGTCGACCAGAACCTGTTCAACGGCAACCTCAACTTCCTGGCCCGCTACGGGGCGGTGTCGTCGCCGTATCCGACGTCGCCGATCGGCCGCTACGAGGCGGCGACCGTCGCCGGCATGGACGAGATCACCGTCAGCGGCTGGGCGCTCGACGCCGACACGCAAGACCCGATCACCGTCGACGTGTGGGTCGATGGCGTGCTCGCCGACACGGTCGATGCCAACGAGTTCCGCTGGGACGTCGGGTTGTTCTTCTGGATCTGGGGCGCCGAGCACGGCTTCAGCACGCGCCTCGAGGGGCTGGCACCGGGCACGCACAACGTGTGCGTCTGGGCCCACAACACCGGTCCGGGCATCGACGTCGACATGGGCTGCAAGAGCGTGACCATGCCGACCGGTCCGCCCGTCGGGTCGCTCGAGCTGGTCGGCTGGCGGCCGTCGGGTTGGCAGATCGACGGGTGGGCGCTCGACCCGGACACCGCCGCCGCCGTGCAGGTCGACGTCGTGGTCGACGGCGTCGTGGCCCACTCGGTCACCGCCGACGGGGCGCGGCCCGATGTCGGCGCCTTCTTCCCCGACTGGGGGCCGGACCACGGCTTCTCGTTCCGCTACTGGGGCACGCCCGGCCCACACGAGCTCTGCGTCGTCGCCCGCGGCGTCGCGCCAGGTGGGGACACGACCCTCGGCTGCCGCTCGCTGACCACGCCCGGCCCGAACCCCGTCGGCGGGCTGCTGCTGGTGACCAACACGCCCAACGGCGGGGCCGGCAGCCAGCTGCGCGTCGTCGGCTGGGCGCTCGACCCCGACAACGGCGCCTCGCTGCCGATCACGGTGACCGTCGACGGGGTCCCGTCCGCCACCGCCACGGCCGACATCGACATCCCGGTGCTCGGCCACTTCTTCACCGGCTTCGGCTCACGCCACGGCTTCGACCTCACGGCGAACCTGGCGCCGGGTGCGCACGAGGTGTGCGTCATCGCCCACAACGTCGGCACCGGCGCCGACACCACCCTCGGCTGCGGCACCCAGACCGGCTGACCCGGACGCAACGACGAACCCTTGCGTTCTGGTAGTGAACTCGCGCCGCAAACGGCGCGAGTTCACCACCGGTACGCCGGCCCTTGACGGGTTCCGACACTATTGGCAGACTCAGTGTCATTATCTGCCGCAGCCTGGGGGACCCGATGGCGCCACGCAACGTCCTGCTCATCACCACCGACCAGCACCGGGTCGACGCCATCGGTGCCTACGGCAACCCCGTCATCCAGACGCCGAACCTCGACCGGCTCGCCGCCGAGGGCACCCGCTGGACGGGCTGCCGCACCAACCACCCCTTCTGCCAGCCGGCCCGGGCGACGATCCTCACCGGCCAGTACTCGACGACGCACGGCGTCACCTTCAACGGCATCGACCTGCCCGAGGACGCCGTCGAGCAGTCGGTCGCCACCCGCTTCGGCGAGGCCGGCTACCGCACCGGCTACTTCGGCAAGGCGCACTTTGCCAGCACGTACCCGTTCTTCCCGACCGGCAAGCTCGAGTCGGTCGAGGGGTCGGCCAGCATGCCCGAAGGCTGGACCGGGCCGTACTTCGGGTTCGAGTACCTCCAGCTCATCCTGTTCGGCCACAACATGCGCATGGCGCCGCTCGCCGGCCTGAC
>JAGQTE010000245.1 GCA_020439175.1 Acidimicrobiales bacterium
CCTCAGCGACGGGCGCTTCCTCGACGGGACCACGCCGGCGGACCTGCCGGTCCCGGTCGAGATCATCCCCACCGACGGGGCGTCGCTGCGCGCCGCACTCGGTGGGCCGACGCCAGGAGCCGACCGTGGGTGACGCCTCCCTGCCGACCGTGGCCGTCGTCGGCCGCCCGAACGTCGGGAAGTCGACGCTGCTCAACCGCATCGTCGGCCGCCGGGCCGCCATCGTCGAGGAGCGTCCCGGGGTGACCCGTGACCGCAAGGAGGTCGAGGCCGACTGGCTCGGCCGCAGCTTCGTCGTCGTCGACACCGGAGGCTGGATGGTGCGCGGCGACGCGCTCGACGACAAGGTGTCCAAGCAGGCCGAGCAGGCCATCGCCGAGGCCGACGTGCTGGTCGTCGTCGTCGATGCCACCGTCGGCCAGACCGAGGAGGACGCTCGCGTTGCCCGGCTGGCCCGGCGCGCCGGTCGCCCGGTGCTGCTCGCCGTCAACAAGGTCGACGACACCAAGCAGGAGTCGCTCATCTGGGACTTCGCCACCCTCGGGCTCGGCGATCCGATCCCGGTGAGCGCGCTGCACGGGCGGGGCACGGGCGACCTGCTCGACCGCGTCGTCGCCGAGCTCGGCGAACCACCGTCCGACGAGGACGCAGACGAGCCGGCGGTGCCGAGCGACGCCGACGCCGGGCTGTTCGCCGTCGCCATCGTCGGGCGTCCCAACGTGGGGAAGTCGACGCTGTTCAACCGTCTGATCGGCGACGACCGATCGATCGTGCACGACATGCCCGGCACGACCCGCGACTCGGTCGACACCATCGTCGAGACCGATCAGGGTCCGATCCGGTTCGTGGACACGGCAGGCATGCGGCGGCGGGCCAAGGTCGACGAGGGCACCGAGTACTACTCGATGGTGCGTGCGCTGGAGTCGATCGACCTGGCCGACGTGGCGCTGCTCGTCATCGACGCCACCGAGGGCGTCACGCACCAGGACCAACGCCTCGCCGAGCGGGTCGACGCCGCCGGGTGCCCGATCATCGTGCTGCTCAACAAGTGGGAGCTGCTCGACGCCGAGGCCCGCGCCGCGGCGCAGGCGGACGTGACGCGGCGGCTCGCCTTCCTCGGCGACGCACCGACGCTCAAGATCAGCGCAGCCAGCGGCAAGGGCGTCCACAAGGTCCTGCCCGCCCTGGCCGGATCGATCGAGGACTACCGCACCCGGGTCCCGACGGCGAAGGTCAACCGCGTCATCCGGGCGGCCCAGCAGGCGCAGCCGGCGCCAGGGGGCGCCCGGGTCCTGTACGCCACGCAGGGCGCTGCCAACCCGCCCACCTTCACCCTGTTCGCCAACCGCGAGCTTTCCCAGCCGTACCTGCGGTACCTCGAGCGGCGCCTGCGCGAGGACCTCGACCTCGGGTCGACGCCCATCAAGGTGCGGGTCCGGCGGCGCAGTGACTGACGGGCACCAGGACTAGGCTCGCCACGAATGCACCAGCCGATCCTGGCGCTCGTCGCCGCTGCCTGTGTGGTCGCCGCCGTGGTGTGGGGGCGATCGGCTCGCTACCGAGCCAAGCTCCTCGCGCGCCTCGATGCGGAGTCCGGCGACGACGACGTGAAGCGCCTCGCCCGCTCGGATCTGCGCAAGGACATCCACACCACCGTCCTGTACGCCGTGCTGGCGCTCAGCGCCCTCGTCGGCGCCGTGACCGACAGCGAGGTCGGGGCCCTGCTCATCGCCCTGGTGCTCGTACCCGTCGGCATCACGTTCGTCTTCGGGCGCAACTTCGTCGACGACGCCCGCATCGAGTTCGGCCGCTCGGAGCTCGAGCGTCGGGCCCAGGAGGTGCTGGTGCAGGACGACCTGGCGCCGAAGCGCTGGGCCGCCCGCCTCGCCCCGGAGGACCTGCCCGACCTGACGGGCTTCGAGGTCGGGCGCGTCTACCAGGCCGGCTCCGGCGTGATGGCCGGCGACTTCTACGACGTGTTCCGCATCAGCCCGCACCGCGTCGCCGCCGTGTTGGGCGACGTCGCCGGTCACGGCATCGACCCGGCCATCACCGCCTTCCAGGCCAAGTACCTGCTGCGCGTCTTCCTGCGCCAGTACCGCGACCCGGCCCAGGCGCTCGAGGAGCTCAACCGCCAGCTGATCGCCGCCTCACAGCACGCCGAGGAGTTCATCTCCGTGTGCATCGTCGTGTTCGACCTCCAGGCGGAGACGCTGCGCTACGCCTCGGCCGGCCACCCGGCGGCGTGGCTGTGGCACCAGCGCGAGGTGCGCCCGCTGCGCGCCACCGGCCCGTTGCTGATGCTCAGCCCGGACGCCGAGTTCTCGTCGTTCGAGATCCGCCTCGACGAGAACGACCTGTGCCTCATGTACACCGACGGCCTGTCCGAGGTGCGCAACGGCGCCGAGCTGTTCGGCGAGGAGCGCGTCGCCAACGCCATCAAGCGCGACCCCGGCGTGTCGGCGGACGTGCTGTGCAAGTCGCTGCTGTCGGCGGCGCAGGACTTCTCGAGTGGCCCGATCAACGACGACGTGGCCATCCTCGCGGTGCGCAAGGTCTGAAACCGCAAGGTCTGAACCCCGGCGGAGGTTGCCGTGTCCGACGTTCCCAACAGCTCCGAGGCCATCGCGCGTGCCACCGCGCGCGCCCTCGAGGGCAACCTCGCCAAGGTGGGCGACAAGCTGGCCCAGCAGGGGAAGCTGTTCGTGCGCGAGCGTCTCGACCTGGTGCTCGACCCGGGATCGTTCGTCGAGGACGCCCTGCTGGCCAACGCCGCCGCCGACGACCTGCCCGCCGACGGCGTGGTGACCGGGACCGGCACGGTCGACGGTCGCCCGGTCTGCGTCATGGCCAACGACCCGACGGTGAAGGCCGGGTCGTGGGGCGCCCGGACCGTCGAGAAGATCGTGCGGGTGACCGAATACGCGCTGCGCCACGAGCTGCCGGTGCTGTGGCTGGTCGACTCGGCGGGCGCCCGCATCACCGACCAGGTCGAGCTGTTCCCCGGCCGGCGCGGCGCCGGACGGATCTTCTACAACCAGGTCCGGCTGTCGGGGCGTGTCCCGCAGATCTGCTGCCTGTTCGGTCCGTCCGCCGCCGGCGGCGCCTACATCCCGAGCTTCTGCGACATCGTGATCATGGTCGAGGGCAACGCCTCGATGTACCTGGGGTCGCCGCGCATGGCCGAGATGGTCATCGGCGAGATCACCGGGCTCGACGAGATGGGCGGCGCCCGGATGCACGCCACCGTGTCCGGATGCGGCGACAACCTGGCCCACGACGACGAAGACGCCCTCGATCAGGCCCGGGCCTTCCTCAGCTACTTCCCGCAGTCGTGGCGTGACGAGCCGCCGGTGTACGCGGCGGCGGCGCCGGCGCGTCCGCTGACGGCGGACGTCGTGCCGGCGGAGGAGTCGCAGGGCTACGACATGCACGACGTGCTCGACGGGCTGCTCGACGCCGAGAGCTTCTTCGAGGTCAAGCCCCTGTTCGCCCCCGAGCTCATCGTGGGACTCGGTCGCCTCGACGGACGCCCGGTGGGCATCGTCGCCAACAACCCGGCGGCCAAGGGCGGCGTGCTCTTCGTCGACTCCGCCGACAAGGCGGCGCGCTTCATCTGGCTCTGCGACGCCTTCAACATCCCGCTGCTCTTCCTGGCCGACGTGCCCGGGTTCATGATCGGCACCGAGGTCGAGCGCCAGGGCATCATCCGCCACGGCGCCAAGATGATCACCGCCGTGTCCGAAGCCACCGTGCCGAAGCTGTCGATCATCGTGCGCAAGGCCTACGGCGCCGGGCTGTACGCCATGTCGGGCCCGGCGTTCGAGCCCGATGCCACCATCGCCATGCCGACGGCGAAGATCGCCGTGATGGGCCCCGAAGCCGCGGTGAACGCCGTGTTCGCCAACAAGATCGCCGCCATCGACGACCCGGCCGAGCGCGAGGCGTTCGTCGCCGAGCAGCGCGCCATCTACGAGGCCGACGTCGACCTGTTGCGCCTGGCGTCGGAGCTCGTCATCGACGCCGTCGTCGCGTTCGAGGACCTCCGCGGCGACGTCATCCGCCGCCTCGACGCCGCCCGCGGCAAGGACCGCCACTTCAGCGACCGCCGCCACGGCGTGCCGCCGGTGTAGGGGAGCGGGGCATGCCCTGGTGCGACGACTGCGCCAAGTTCTGGAACCCGAACTCGATGCCGCCCGACGGCACCTGCCCGACCTGCGGTCAGGTCATCGCCGACGTGCCCGACACCGCCGTGCCGTGGCACTTCTGGCTGCTCCTCGGCGTCCTGGTCCTGTATCTCGGCTGGCGGGTGGTGCAAGGCGTGCAGTGGCTGGCCGACGGTGGGTCACCGTTCTGGGCGATCACGAGCATCGCCGTGACCGCGGCGGCGATCGGCGGGTTCGTGTGGTGGTGGCTGCGACGCCGGCGTGCAGCGGGCGACGCGCCGGGGCCGACGGAGTAGCTCAGTCGATGACGCGGCGCTCGAAGTTGCGCACGCCCATCCACGTGAACAGCACGGTGAAGCCGATCATCACCGGGTAGATGGCCCACAGCGACATGTGCGGCACGGGCGTGAGGGCGGCGCGGAACCCCTCGGACAGGTAGACGAGCGGGTTCAGCAGCACCAGGTACTGCAGCCAGGGGATGGCTGAGAGGCTGTCCCACGAGTAGTAGATGCAGCCGAGGAACGTCAGCGGTACGACGATCACGCCGAACAGCAGCGGCACGGTGCGCGGGTCGAACGCCGTTCCGAAGAAGAGGCCCAGCGCCGAGGCCATGATGCACGCCAGCGGCAGCAGGGTGACGAGCTCCAGCCAGTTGAACTGGATGTCGATCGGCACCGCCGGGATGAACTTGGCGATCGGGAACACGATCACGGCGGCGATCAGGCACTGCAGCGCGCCCGACACGATCTTCTGCACGGCCACGAACTGCACCGGCATCGGGGCGAGGACCCGGTCCTCGATCTCCCGGGTGAAGCCGAACTCGTTCACCATCGGCAGGGCGACGGACTGGATGCCCTGGAACAGGATGACGCTGGCGATCACACCGGCGACCAGCGTGGTGGAGAAGATCGAGGCGCCGGCCTGCCCTTCGGCGCCGAAGGGCGATCCGGCCTGGATCTTGGGCAGCACATAGGTGAAGACGAACACGAGCAGCAGCGGCTGCAGCAGCGTGCGCGGGAGGAACTCCTTGAGGTTCTTGCGCAACACGTGCAGGTCGCGCAGCAGCAGTGCGTTGAACGCGGTCATTCGCGCAGGTCCTTGCCGGTGAGGTCGATGAACACCGTCTCGAGCGTCGGTTCGCTCAACGACAGGTCGGTGACGGTGAAGCCGCCCTGTTCGGCCGACTGCACCACCTGGGGCAGCACGCCCCGGGCGCCCTTCACGCCGAGGTGGACGGTGCCGTCGATCACCTTGGCGGTGGTGGCGCCGTCGATGCGGTCGTGCAGGAAGTCGGCCAACGCTTGGAGGTCGCCGTCGGCGGTGACGAGCACGCTGGTGTCGATGCCGGTCGACCGCTTGAGCTCCTCGGGCGTGTCGAGGGCGAGCACCTTGCCGTGGTCGATGATGGCCAGTCGGTCACAGAGCTGATCGGCCTCTTCCATGTAGTGCGTGGTCATCAGGATGGTCTGGCCGTCGACGTGCAGCTCGCCGAGGATCTCCCACATGGCGATGCGGCTCTGCGGGTCGAGACCGGCCGTCGGCTCGTCGAGGAACAGCACCGAGGGCCGGTGCATCACGGCCCGGGCCACCATCAGGCGCTGCGCCATGCCGCCCGACAGCGACAGCACCGGCATGTCGGCGCGGTCGGTGAGGCGGAACCGCTCCAGCAGGCGCTGGGCCTCCGCCTTGGCGTCGCCGGCCGACATGCCGAAGAAGCGCCCGTGGAAGAGCAGGTTCTCGAACACGGTGAGGGAGCGGTCGAGGGTGTTCGACTGCGGCACCACGCCGATGAGGCGCTTCGCCTCCGCCGGCTGACGCCACACGTCGATGCCGCCGACCTCGGCCAGGCCTCCGGTGGGCCGCACCCGGGTGGTCAACATGCCCGCCGTGGTGGTCTTGCCGGCGCCGTTGGGGCCGAGCAGCCCGAAGATCTCGCCACGGTGCACGGTGAGGTTCAGCCGGTCGACGGCGAGCACGTCGCCCGGATACACCTTGGTCAGGTCGACCGTGCGGATGACCTCGTCGGGACCGGTGCCGTTCACGGCAGGCCACGCTATTGGGTCGTGCGGCCGGTGCGGTGCGATGCCGCCGCCAGGATCCCGTCAGGGCGGCGTCGTAGTCGTCGCCGGCGCAAAGGCCGCGTATCGAGCGAACGCATCAGCTGGGTCTTCAGCGTCCACGACCAGCTTGACCATCTCGGCAGGTGACGTGAGCTGGAGGGCCTGAGCTCCCGTACTCGCCCAAGTCTGGAGTGCGCTGCCGGGGCATGACCCGACCATGAACATCGAGCCATCAGGACGCATGGTGATGAAGTAGAGCGCACTCGGTATCTTCAGCTAGCGCATCGCCTCCGGGCGCGTGACGCCGACCCGCAGCTCTGCCCCTCGATCCAACTCGGCTTGAGCATCGGTGAGGCCTGGACGAAAGAGCCAAACCGAGTTGGGGGTCGCGGTGCTCGCCAACTTCTCCGGCCATGCCGTCGCGTCGAGCTCGTCTCCCTCCAGGGTGAGAAAGGCGGGTCCGAAATTCCGTTCCGAAGTGTTTGACCCGGCGTCCGTTTGGATTGGGATGAGTCGTTCGCCGGGACCGAAGGCGAACCACGCCACGTCGAGGTCGAGGACCTGACCCGTGTAGTTCGGTAGCGATCCGACCCGCTCACACGACTGGTCGCTATCTGAGCGCTCTTCGTGTACGGACGCTGCGATCGCTTGCTGGCTTGGCCATTCGTTCTGGTCGGCGCTGCTCATGCACGCGGAGCACGAGGCGAGCGATACGACGGCCGCAAGGCAGGACAGGCCTAGCTGGCGAACGAGCGGCTTGCGCACGTAGCACCCCCCCCCCTGTGAATAAAGGAACCTGCCGGTCCGCCAGGCGGTTCATCCACGGTGCCGAGCGTAGTGTGCTCGGATTCCTGTGGGAGCTGCTACGGCTGCGTGTGACGTGTTCTCCGGTGCGGTGCGATGCCGCCGCCGAATCCCGTCAGGGTGGCGCTGTGTTGCATACCATGTTCATGCAGTACCTGTGAACCTGAAACCTAGGAGGACGGAGCGGTGGGGAACAGGCGATCAATTCTTGGCGTGACGGCGCTCCCGCACCTGCCCACGGCTGTCACCCCGGCCTTCACCGGCTGACGATGTCAGGATTCGGCCGTGCGTCAACGATTGGTTGTTGCCTGGCTGTCAGCACCAGTGAGCATCTGGCTTCTGGTCGCGCTGTACTTCTTCCGGTTCACGCCTGAGCCAGCAGAGAGCTGCCTCACCTGCGTCGGCGATGAGGTCGTCGGTGCACTCCTGCTCAGCGCGTTCCTGGTTGTTCCGGGATCGGTTGGCGCCTTGTTGCTCTACACGGCAGCCGAGTGTGCGGTGGCCGCACCGCGCCGTTCTGCACCACCAGAGCGCGAGACTTTGGTCTGGCTTTCGGTCACGACCTGTGCGCTGGGTGTGATGGTCATGGGCGGCTGGGTGATCTTCGCTGCGGTCGTGTTGGGCGTGCGCTGATCCCGCAGAGATGGGCGGTGGGGTGCGCAGGCAGGGCATTGTTCGCGCCGTCGAGGGCCTCGACCGCGCAAGGGTTGCTGACGCCAGCCGGAGGGAGGCAGCGCTGCCCCCGACGCGAGTCAGGACCGGCCGAAACCGGTCCTGACGACGTTGCTGGGTCGGGCTGAGAGGATTTGAACCTCCGACCTTCGGTCCCCCAGACCGACGCGCTAACCAAACTGCGCCACAGCCCGTGAAGCCCTGCACTGTACCGCGGGCGCCGTGGCAGGCGGAATCGGCAAACTTCGGCGGTGCTGTGGGAGATAGATGGGGAAATGGGTTGCGCGGGTGCTGGTGGGGTTCCACAATGGAACACATGTTCGACCAGGAAGCCGATGCACCAGTAGGGGAGCCGCTCAGCGCCGAAGCCCAAGATGCGTTGGCGGAGCGGGCTCGCGCAGTGGCGACGCAGATCTCGGTGCTGCAGGCCGAGTACGCGGCCTTGGCGGCACGGATCGCGGCGTCGGCGACGCCGGCGGGGTGCACGGCGCGGCAGTGGCTGTGCCTGTCGACGGGGGTGACGCCGGCG
>JAGQTE010000246.1 GCA_020439175.1 Acidimicrobiales bacterium
GCCAGCGGGTCCGCCAGCTCGAGTTCCACTCGTCGACCAACCCGCCCCCGGGTGCGCGCCCGATCCCGCAGACCGACACCGAGCTGCACCGCCTCGCCCAGTCGGTGCAGCACCACGAGCAGGCCTTTGCCGAGCTCAACGCCCTCGAGCGCGCCAACGGCCTCGGCGACCTGGAGGCGCTGCTGCGCCCCGCCGCACCGGCCGACCGTGCCGCGTCGTCGGCACCCATGGCAGACCCGCTCGCCTCGCGCCCCGCTCCCCCGACGCCGGACGAGCTCGGCCCCGCACGCGAGGCCGACGCCATCAGCCAGCAGCTGTGGCCGCCGACACCTCGACCAGGCGCTCGAGCGCCGCGGCAGCGCCCCCCGAGCTGATCGCGGCGCGCGCTGCCTCGACCCCAGCCCCGAGGCCGTCGACGACGCCGGCGACGACCAGGCCCGCAGCGGCGTTGAGGACCATCACCTCGGTGGCCGGGCCGCCCTCCCCCGCCAGCACGCCGCGCACGATGGCGGCGTTCGTCTCCGGATCGCCGCCGTGCAGCTCCTCGGCCGACGCCGTCGCCACGCCGAGCGACGCCGGGTCGATCTCAGCGGTCCGCACGGTGCCGTCGCGCAGCTCGTGCACCGTCGACGGTCCCGTGATCGTGAGCTCGTCGAGCCCGTCGGATCCGGTGACGACCATGGCGCGCGCCGCGCCCCGGGCCTGGAGCACGCCGAGCACCATCGGAGCGAGTCCGGGATCGGTGACGCCGATCACCTGACGGGTGACCCGCGCCGGGTGCGACAGCGGCCCGAGCACGTTGAACACCGACGGGACGCCCAGCTCCGCCCGGACAGGGCCGGCGTGGCGCATCGCCGGATGGAACGCCCGAGCGAAGCAGAAGCCGATGCCCGCCTCGGCGACGCAGCGCGCCACCCCCGGGCCGTCGAGCTCGATGGCCACGCCGAGCGCCTCGAGCACGTCGAACGAGCCGCTCGTCGACGACGCTCGGCGGTTGCCGTGCTTGAGCACCGTCGCCCCGGCGCCGGCGGCGATGAAGCAGGCGCCGGTCGAGATGTTCAACGCGGCGCGGCGACGGGCCGGCGATCCGCCGGTGCCGACGATGTCGATCGGCTCGAGGCCCGCCGGCAGCTCCAGCGGTGACGCCGCCGCCAGCATGGCGTCGACCATCCCGGTGACCTCGGCGACCGTCTCGCCCTTCATCCGCAGCGCCACGATGAACGCCGCGATCTGCGCCGGCGCCGCCTCACCCGCCAGGACGTCGGTCAGGGCGGCCTGCGCCTCGTCGGCGGTCAGGTCACGACGGTCGATCAGGGCGGAGAGGACCGCCGGCCACCCCCCGAGCTCGGTCAACGTGGCCATGGTGCTCCCTCGGTTGCAGCGGTGCTGGACGGCACGACGCTACGCGGCGGCGCGCTCAGGCGCTGCGGCGGGCGGCAGCGGCGTAGGCGGCGCGACGCCGCTGGCGGATGATCCGCCGGCGCTCACGCTCGGTGGCCCCGCCCCACACGCCTTCCTTCTCCCGGAAGCCGAGGGCGTACTCCAGGCACTCGGCCTGGACGGGACACACGGCACAGACCGCCTTCGCCGCCTCGGCCTCGTCCTCTTCCTCGGTCGCCGGATAGAAGATGGTCGGATCAAGCCCTCGACACGCCGACTTGGCGCGCCACGGTTGGTTCTTCAAGCTCGCCCTTTTCCAACGTCGCACTGACCTGTGTTTGGAGTATGGGTCGCTGGCGGCGGCGGTGTCCAAATGAGCCGCCGGTCACGCCGGACGGGGCGCCAGGTCACCGAGCGCCCGGAGGAGGCGTCGTCAGGCCTCGCCCCGCAGATCGGCGAGGAGCTGTGCCCGATGGTCGTCGCGCAGCACGGTGGCGTGCGTGTACGCCGGATGGGTGAGCGCCAGCGCCACCGGCGCCGCGGCGAAGCGTTCGACCTCGTCCGGGGTGAGGGCGAAGTGCACGTAGTGCACCGACGCCGTCACGTCCTCGCGCGTCAGCTGCTTGGCATGGTCCGGGTCGACGATGCAGCGCACCACGTCGGTCCCGTCGACGACGTCGCCGTCGGCGCCTGCGCCGAGGCGCAGCTCGACCGTCGTCTCGATGCCGACGAGCTTGGGCAGCCAGTCACGCAACAGGTCGTCCGAGGTGAGCTCGATCAGCATCGTTGCCGCCAGGTGCCCCGGCTCGGGGATGAGCGGGTTGTAGGTCTCGAGCTCGTGCTCGATCGCTTCGTCGGTGCTCAGGCGCTCGACGCGCGCCATCTCCTGGATCTGGAACCGGATCGTGGCCCGGTTCTCGAACACGAACGTGACGATCGGTCCGACGTGGATGCGCCGCTGCTTCTTCAGGGCGATGATCTCGGCGAGGAACGCCGGCCGCTCCCGCTCGTAGGCGCGGGTGTCGGCGATGTCGGCCAGGGTGAGCTTGGTCATGGCGCTCCCGTCGGGTCGTGGGGACCGGGCGCGCCCGGGTGCGCTGCGCCGGGCTCCGGCGCGATGCCGTACGCGCGAGCGAGCAGCTGCAGCGGGTGCTGCGGATGCTTGCCGGTCTCCTGGGTGATCGAGCCGTTGGCGAGGTGGCAGTCCCCGGCGACGGTGTCGTTGCCGGCCCGCTCGATGGCGTCAGCCATCTTCCCTGCGACCTTGCGTGAGATCTCGTAGTTCTCGGCCCGGTACCCCCAGGTCCCGTCGATGGCCGAGCACTCGGCCACGAACGACACCTTGGCACCGGTCAGCTTCAGCAGGTCACGGCCACGCACGCCGATGTTCTGCGCCCGCAGGTGACAGGGGGCGTGGTAGGTGAGCTGCTCGTGCACCTCGCCGGCGAAGTCGGTGTCGATCGCCGTGTCATCGCCCTTGTGCAGCTTCCACAGGTACTCGGCGGCGTCGTAGGTGTTGTCGGCGACGAGCTTTGCGTCAGGCGAGTTGAGGTAGTCGACGTAGTCCTGCTTGAGGATGTACCCGCACGTCGGCTGCGGGACGACGATGTCGTAGCCGGCACGGACGGCCTCGGCGAGCACCTTGACGTTGTCGTTGCCCTGGGCGACGAAGTGGTCGATGTCGCCCGAGTGCAGCCAAGGGGCGCCGCAGCAGCGCTGGCCCTCGGGCAAGCTGCAGGTCACGCCATTGCGCTCGTAGACCTTCACCAGGTCCTGGCCGATGGCGGGCTCCTGGTACTCGACGATGCAGGTCGAGAACAGCGCCACCTTGCCCTGCGGCTCGGCGACGGTCGCCGGTTCGGGCGTGGAGCGCTTGCGGAACCAGGTCGAGAAGCGCTCCTTGGCGTAGGGCGGCAACAACCGCTGCGAGGCGATCCCGACGGTTCGCTCCATCAGCTTGCGGGGTGCCGAGCCGGGCGTGCCGATCGCCTTGTTGACGAGCGGCGCCAGCGCCGTGTTGAGCCTGCCGACGAGGTCGGTGCGCGCCAGCGCCTGATCGGTGAGGCGGGCCGCCACGGGCTCGCGGTGGTTGCGCCGGCGCACCTGCTCGGCCCGCAGCATCAACCGAGGGAAGTCGAGCGCCCACTCGTGCTGGTCGGGCGTGTACGGGCAGTTGATGTAGCAGAGCTTGCACTGGAAGCACTCGTCGACGACCTGGTCCTGCTCGGCCGGCGTCATGCGGGCCGCGTCCTGGTCGTGCGCGTCGACGTAGTCGAACAGCGTCGGGAACGACGTGCAGAACTTGAAGCACAGCCGGCACCCGTGGCACAGGTCATAGACCCGCGTCAGCTCGTCGCGCAGGTCGGCTTCGTCGAAGTAGGCCGGGTGGAACGGGTCATAGGTCGTGGTCATGCGCGGCGCAGCTCCGGTGCGGTCAGGCGGTTCGGGCGATCGTTCGGCACAGCCCCGCCGCTGGGTGCACGACGGGGCCGTCGCGCCGGCAGGCCCGGTCGCCGCGGCTCGCGCCGCGACGACCGGTACGACCGGCGGTCCGGCTCAGAGGCCTTCGAGCGCGGCGCTGTACTTGCCGGCGTGGCTCTTCTCGGCCTTGGCAAGGGTCTCCATCCACTCGCCGATCTCCTCGAAGCCCTCGTCGCGAGCGGTCTTGGCGAAGCCGGGGTACATCTCGGTGTACTCGTAGGTCTCGCCGGCGACAGCCGACTTGAGGTTGTCCTCGGTGTCGCCGATGGGCAGGTCGGTCGCCGGGTCGCCGACCTGGGCGAGGAAGTCGAGGTGGCCGTGGGCGTGACCCGTCTCCCCGTCCGCCGTCGAGCGGAACAGCGTCGCCACCTCGGGGTAGCCCTCGACGTCGGCCTTCTGCGCCATCCACAGATAGCGACGGTTCGCCTGGCTCTCGCCGGCGAAGGCTTCCTTGAGGTTCTCGTGGGTCTGGGTGCCTTGCAGATCAGCCATGGTGGCTCCTTGGGTTGCCGTTGGGTTGTGTTGCCGTTGGATTGTCGTGCCGGTCGGTGGCGCCGGGTGGCGTGCCGCAGGGACAGCCGAGCGCGACCGGGTCGAGGTCAGTCCGTCGCCGCCGCGCACGGTGCGCAACGGCCGCGGAACACGACCTCGGTCTGATGGACCCGGAAGCCGGCCAGCTCGCTGCGGGGCGGGGTGGGCTCCCCCGCGCCGACCGATACGTCCCGCACCAGGCCGCACCGATCGCACACGAGGTGGTGGTGAGGCCCGGTGTTGGGGTCGAACCGTGCGGCGCCCGTCCCGAGCTCCAGCTGGCCGATCTCGCCCATCGCCGCCAGGTCGTTGAGCGTCTGATAGACGGTGCGCAACGAGATGGTCGGCATCTCCTCCCGGACGATGGCGAACACCGCTTCGGCCGAGGGGTGCTGGTCGTTGCCCTCCAGCGCCGCGAAGACGGCCACGCGCTGAGGCGTGACCTTGAGTCCTCGGGCCCTGAACTCCCCCACGAGCTCCGTCGGCGTTCGCACCTCGGCGACCCTAGGCGACCACCGACTGGTTTTCAACGGTTGTTGTTGAACAGTTGGTGACGGTTGGATGGCCACCGACCTACCGATCGGTAGAGGCCGGTTCCGTGCAGCCCCCCGTAACATGGCCCGGCCCTCACCACTCCCTTGTCCTCTCCCCCTGTCCTCTTCCCCTGTCCTCTTCGTGCGAGCCCCCACCTCGCGCAGCGTCTGGAGCCGTCATGCCGGGTGCCTTTGACCGAGCGCAGAGCTTGCGCCGCCTCGAGACCGAGACCTTCGACGTCGTCGTCATCGGCGCCGGCATCACCGGTGCCGGCGTGGCGCTCGACGCGGCGTCGCGCGGCCTGCGCACCGCGCTCGTCGAGCGTGACGACTTCGCCTCCGGCACGTCGTCGAAGTCGTCCAAGCTGGTGCACGGCGGCCTGCGCTACCTCCAGCAGGGCGAGGTGCGCCTCGTCTACGAGGCGCTGGCCGAACGCCAGCGCCTCCGCCACAACGCACCGCACCTGGTGCACCTGCTGCCGTTCCTGATCCCGGTGTTCTCCAAGGACGGGGTGATCCCCAAGCCGCTGGCCCGGGCGCTCGGCTCGGCCATGTGGACCTACGACCTGACCGGCGGCGCCCGCATCGGCAAGCTGCACAAGCGCATCTCCGCCGACGAGGCCCACGCGCACATGCCGACGCTGCCGCGCGATCGGCTGGCGGCGTCGTACCTCTACTACGACGCCGAGGCCGACGACGCGCGCCTCACCCTCACGGTGGCGCGCACCGCGGCCATGCACTTCGGTGCCGCCGTGGCCAACGGCTGCGGCGTGGTCGGCATCGACAAGGACGAGCGCGGGCAGGCCAACGCCGTACGGGTGCGCGCCGACGGCCGGGAGATCACCGTGCGAACCGGCGCCGTGGTCAACGCCGCCGGCGTGTGGTCCGACGACGTCCGCGCCCTCGACGAGGGCACGCATCCGCACTCGATCCGCCCCGCCAAGGGCATCCACCTGACCGTGCCGTGGCGACTGGTCCGCAACGACATCGCCGTCGTGGTCCCGGTGCCCAAGGACAAGCGGTCGATGTTCGTGGTCCGCTGGGGCGACCTCGCCTACATCGGCACGACCGACACCGACTACGACGGCCCGATGGACGACCCCGAGGTCACCCCCGACGACGTCGCCTACGTGCTCGACGCCCTCCGGTTCAGCTGCACGTCGAACATCGGGCCCGACGACGTCACCGGCAGCTGGGCCGGCCTGCGACCCCTGGTGCGCGACGCTTCGAGCGACCGCACGGCGGACCTGTCGCGGCGCCACAAGGTGTCGCGCTCGGCCAGCGGCGTCATCTCGATCACCGGCGGCAAGCTCACGACCTACCGGCGCATGGCCGCCGACGCGGTCGACGTGGTCCTGCGGAGCCTGGGCCGTGGCACTCGGTCGAGCCGCACCGAACGGCTGGTGTTGGTCGGCACGCCGGATGCCGCCGCCGGGGCCGCCGTGACGGACCCGCTCGCCGCCCGCCACGGCGCGCTGGCCGACAAGGTGAGGGCGCTGGCCGCGGTCGACCACGAACTGGCCCGTCCACTCGTGCTGACACTCCCCTATCTCGCCGCCGAGGCGGTGTACGCAGTTCGCCACGAGATGGCGATGGACCTGTCCGACGTCCTCGACCGGCGCACTCGGTGTCGGATCTACGCCCGTGACGACACCGCCGACGCGGCTGCTGACGTCGCCGCCGTGATCGGTCCCGAACTCGGCTGGTCGCCACAACGCCAACGCGAGGA
>JAGQTE010000247.1 GCA_020439175.1 Acidimicrobiales bacterium
CCTGCGCCCTTACGAGATCGTCACGCTCCACCTCACCTGATCTGACTCGTTCGTGTGGTGCCCACCCGCGCCGGCGCGGCTGGACACCACACGAACGGGCTGAGCGTCAGCTGAACCAGCCGAAGAGGTCGACGATCACCTGCGTCGTCCCGGTGTTGTTCGAGGCGCTGACCTGACCGCCCGAGCCGAGGCCCGAGATGGCGGCGTTGGGCACGGTCTGGTTCGTGACGTAGTTGAGGTTGGACGCCAGGGGCTTGGCGCCGCCGGCGGGCCACAGCGTCAGGTGCGACGGCGCCGTCGGTCCGGTGACCGTGACGTTCATGACCGCCGCCGATGCGGTCGACGGCACCCCGGCGGTGCCGGCCACGTCGAAGGAACGCGTCGTCGCGGCCAACATCGTCGACCACCCGCCGATCCCGCTGCGGCTGTCGACGATGCGCTGCGGGTCGATGAGGTTGAGCCGCCCGCCGCTCTGTGGCCGGTGGGCGTAGTAGCCGACCACATCGGCGATGACGTCGGTGGTGCCGGCGTTGTTGAAGATGCGGATCTTGCCGCCGGCGCCGACCTGGACGATCGCCAGGTTCGGCCGCGTCTGGCCCGGCACGAGGTTGAGGTTCGAGGCGACGGGCATGGTGACACCGTCCGGCCAGACGGTCAGGTGGGTCGCTGCGGTCACGTTCGTGGCGGTGAGGTTCACCACGACCGCCGACGCGTCCGCCGGGACACCGCCCACGCCGGCGACGAGCAGGTCACGATCGGCGCCGGTCCCCCACGGCGAGCTGTAACCACCGGTGCCGTCGCGGCTGTCGAGCAGGCGAGTCGGCGTCAAACCCTTGAAGACCGGGTCGGTGTTCGACCAGCGATAGATGCCGACGACGTCGATGATCACGTGGGCCCACATCGCGTTGTTGGTCATCGACAGGTGGCCGTCGATCCCGACCGGGATCGTCACCAGGTTCGCCACCGTCTCGCCCGGTCCGTAGTTGAGGTTCGAGGTCGCCGGCCGGTCGCTCCCGGTCGGCCACAGCGTGAGGTGGGATGGCGCCACGGCACCGGTGACCGTCACGTTCGCCACCACCGCCGACGCGTCGTCCGGCACGCCCGAGACGCCGGCCACCTGGACCATGGCTCCCAAGGCGTCGACCGGGAACGGGTGGTTGCCGAGGCTCGTGCGGGTGTCGAGCACCCGCGTCGGAACGATCGGAACATAGGAGAGCCCGGTCCGGTCCGGTCCGGCGTAGCTGGCGACGAAGGCACCCGACCCCGCCAGCAATTGGCTCCCCACCGTCGCAGCGGCGGTGTGCGAGCCGATCGCCGCCGCGTCGTACGTGGTGGCGGTGGCGCTCACGTCGGTGATGGCGTCATCGGAAGTGCCGCCCGAGGTCTCGACCCATCGCCAGTTGCCAGCCGCGTCGAGGCCGGCCACCACCGCGTCCGTCCCGCCGGCACTCTGGTACGAGAGCATGCCGAGAGCGGTCGTCCCGACGAACGCTCCACCGACCACGACCTTGCCGTAGGCCGCATCCACATCGGCGAAGCTCCCGTTGGGAAGTCCACGCAGCCAGGTCGGCTGCAGGACGTCGTCGAACCGAGCGACGAACCCGCCACCGCCGACCGAGTCGTCGCCGACGGTCAGGTCGCTCGCCGTGTATCCGGCGACCGCAACGGCATCGGCGTCGCCATCGACGGCCACGTCGACCGGCACCACCCCCTGGGCGCCCTGCAGGGCCTTGGCGTCCACGAGCGCCCCGTCGGCGTCGTAGCGCACCACCACCCCGGACGGCCA
>JAGQTE010000032.1 GCA_020439175.1 Acidimicrobiales bacterium
CCCTGACCACTCCCCGCATCTCCGCCACACCCTCCCCGCCCTCTTCTCCGCCACACCGTCCCCGCCCTCTTCTCCCCCAGCAGCGAGCACCCATGGACTTCGACGACACCCCAGAAGAAGCAGCGTTCCGGGCCGAGGCCCGCGCCTGGCTCGAGGCCAACGCCCCACGGCCGGGCGCTCCCGACGCCTGGGCCGGGATGGAGGGCGCCCCCGCCGGCAGCGACGCCTTCGACGAGTTCGTCGAGCGGTGCAAGCAGTGGCAGCGCACCCTCTCCGACGGCGGGTGGGCCTGTCTGACCTGGCCGAAGGAATACGGCGGTCAGGGCCTGACGTCGGCCCACAACATGATCTTCAACCAGGAGGTCGGGCAGTTCGGCGTGACGCTCGGCGTGCTCATCCCCGGGCTGGGCTTCGTCGGGCCGACGATCATCGCCCACGGCAGCGACGAGCAGAAGGCCCGCTACCTACCGCCGCTCGTGCGCGCCGACGAGGTGTGGTGCCAGCTCTTCTCGGAGCCGGGCGCCGGGTCGGACCTCGCCAACCTGCGCACCAAGGCCGAGCGCGACGGCGACGAGTTCGTCGTCACCGGGCAGAAGGTGTGGAACTCGTTCGCCCACGTCGCCGACTACGGCATCCTGCTGGCGCGCACGAACCCGGACGTGCCCAAGCACAAGGGCATCACCTTCTTCCTCGTGGACATGCGCTCGCCCGGGATCGAGATCCGCCCCATCCGTCAGATCAACGGTGCGGCGAAGTTCAACGAGGTCTTCCTCGACGAGGTGCGCATCCCGGCCGGCAACGTGCTGGGTGAGGTCGACGGCGGCTGGGCCGTCACGCACACGACGCTGATGTACGAGCGGGGCCAGATCGGCGCCACCCGCGACCGCAAGCTGGCCCAGCGCATGATCGACGCCGCCCGCGCCGGCGGGACGCTCGACGACCCGGTCGTGCGCCAGGCCATCGCCCGGGCGCACACCCGCGAGCAGATCCTGCGGTACTTCTCGCTCAAGCTCCAGACGGCGATCCGCCAGGGCAAGCGGCCCGGCGCCGAGGCGTCGCTGATGAAGCTGCTGGTCGGCAACCATCTGCGCGACTCCGCCGTGGACGGGATGATGGTCGCCGGCCTCGACGCCGTCGCCGGCGGTGAGGGTCCCATCGGCGGCGACCAGTGGAAGGACCTGCTGCTGTGGCAGTACGAGGTCCGCTTCGGGGGCGGCACCGAGGAGATCCAGCGCAACACCATCGGTGAGTCCGTCCTCGGCCTGCCGCGCGAGGAGCGCGTCGACAAGGACCTCGCCTTCCGCGACGTCAAGCAGTCCGGCTGACCGACCACCCACGCCGTTCTGGTGCGGAACTCGCGCCGTTTCTGGCGCGGTTTCACTACCAGAACGAGGGGGTGGCGCTTCTGGTGCGGAACTCGCGCCGTTTCTGGCGCGAGTTCACTACCAGAACGAGGGGGTGGCGCTTCTGGTGGCGGTGTCAGGCGCGCAACGACAGGGTGCCGTCGGCGTCGACGGCCGCCGGGGCGCCGACCGGCTCGTCGGCCATGGCCCACGCCGCCACGTCCTCGTCGACGACGGCGCCGACCGTGCGCTCCCCCGCCGGGCCTTCGACCACCGCCACCACCCGGGCGACGGCGCGGGTCACCGGGTCCGGGGTGACGGTGCAGGCGACGACCGTGCCGTCGGCGACGGCGTCCACCAGCGGGCGGGCCACGTCGACGCCCGCCACCTCAACCGAGAGGTCGGCGTGCACGAACGGTCGCTCCGGTGCGTCGGTCGACCAGGTCCCGAGCCCCTGCTTGACGAACGAGCCGCTGACGCTCGTCGACAGCCCCACGGTGCCCGGCGCAGCCCGCAGCCGCCGCGCCAGCTCCGCCATCGCCCCCAGCACGTAGTTGTTGAGCGGCCCGCCGGCGAAGGTCATGCCGCCGGTGACGGTGAGGCGGCGCGGGTCGTCGAGCGGCAGCCCCAACGCCGCCGCATACAGCTGCACGGCCGCCGGGAAGCAGCTGTAGAGGTCGACCGACGCCACGGCGCCGACGCCGAGGCCGCCGGCCG
>JAGQTE010000248.1 GCA_020439175.1 Acidimicrobiales bacterium
GGCGGTGGCGTTCAAGGCGTTTCCGCTGGCGATGCTGGCGGTCGCGCTGTGGCAGCGCCGGTGGCGGCTGGTGGCAGCGACCGTCGCCTGGTGCGCCTTGCTCGCCCTCGCTGCGCTCGTGCTCGTACCGCCGTCGACCTTCCAGGAGTTCGTGACGGCGGCGGGCGAGATCTCGGGCAAGGCCATCGGCAACCCCTACAACGGGTCGATTGCCAACGCGCTCCACGACGTGATCGGCGGCTTCGACGGCACCGGTGCCGGCGGTCTGGCGCTCGCCGCACTCGTGGTGGTCGGCGGCGCCGCCGTGTGGCTGTGGACCCAACGGCGCGCCGATGACGACACGGCCTGGGCCCTCGGCCTGCTGTTGCTGCTGTTGGTGAACCCCCTGGTGTGGTGGCACTACGCCCTGGTCGGCATGGCGGCGGTGATCGTGGCGGTGATCGCCCTGCGGTCGGTGTCGGTGCGCCACCTGCAGTTGGTCGTGGCCCTGGCCGCCACCACCGTCCCGATCAGCATCCCGGCGACCCGTGGCTTCGGGCTGCCCGTGGCCCAGGCGCTGTGGATGCTCGTCGCCGTGGGCGTCACCGTGGCGCTGGCACGGCGCCGATACCCGACCGACCAACGAACCGACTCGACGCCTGTCGCTGAGAGGAGCGCCTGACCATGGGCACTGCACCGAGCACCTACAACCTCGCCGACATCTGGGAAGCGGTCAGCGCCGTCGTCGCCGACCGCACCGCCGTGGTGTGCGGCGACACCCGGCGCACCTATGCCGAGCTCGACGAGCGCGCCAACCGCCTGGCGAACTGGTTGCTCGACCGCGGCGTGCAACCCGGCCAGCACATCGGGCTGTACCTGACCTCCGGCGCCGAGTACTTCGAGGCCATGTTGGCGGCGTACAAGGTGCGCGCCGTGCCGATCAACATCAACTACCGGTACGTCGAGGCCGAGCTGCAGCAGCTCTTCGACGATGCCGACCTGGTGGGCGTGCTGGTCGAGCGCAGCTTCGCGGCGCGGGCCGAGCGGATCCGTCCCGAGCTCGCCAAGGTCGCATGGTGGCTCGCCGTCGAGGACGGGGAGCCGGGCGACGCCGTCACCGGCGAGGTCGGCTATGAGGACGCGCTGGCGGCGTCATCCCCCGAGGCTCCGGTGATGGCGCGGTCCGGCGACGACCGCTACGTCATCTACACCGGCGGGACCACCGGCATGCCCAAGGGGGTCGTGTGGCGGCACGAGGACGCCTTCTTCGCCTGCATCGGCGGCGGCGACCCGATGCGCCTGGCAGGCGCCGTGGACGACCCGGCCCAGATGATGGACCGCATCATGGACGGTACGTTCGTGTTCCTGCCCGTGGCGCCCCTGATGCACGCGGCGGGGCAGTGGACCTCGTTGTCGTGGCTGTTCTGCGGCGGGACCATCGTGTTGCTGCGCGGTTCGTTCGATCCCCGGCGCGTGTGGCAGACCGTGCAGGACGAGCACGTCAACCTGATCACCGTCGTCGGCGACGCCATCGTGCGCCCGCTCGTGGACGAGTGGGACGCCTCTGGGCCCTACGACGTGTCGATGCTGCTGTCGGTCGGCTCCGGTGGGGCGCCGCTCACGCCGAGCCTGCGCAAGCGCCTGATGGAGATCGTGCCGAACGCCGCGGTCGTGGACGGCTTCGGCTCGTCCGAGACCGGCGCCCAGGGCGGGAGCCGGCTCGAAGCCGGTGACGCCCCGAGCGACGCCGTGTCGCGCTTCACGCCGTACGGCGCCGGGACCACCGTGCTGGACGAGGTGACCCGCACGGAGGTCGTTCCGGGGTCGGGTGTCGTCGGTCGGGTGGCCCTGCGGGGTCACATCCCGCTCGAGTACTACGGCGACCCGGTGAAGTCCGCCGAGACGTTCATCGAGGTCGGCGGCCATCGCTGGGTGCTGACGGGGGACATGGCGACCGTCGAGGCCGACGGCACCATCACCCTGTTCGGCCGGGGGTCGGTGTGCATCAACACCGGCGGCGAGAAGGTCTTCCCCGAGGAGGTCGAGGCCGTGCTCAAGGCGGCCGACGGGGTGTACGACGCCGTGGTCGTCGGCGTCCCCGACGACCGGTGGGGGGAGCGGGTGGCCGCCGTCGTCGCCGCCGCCCCGGGTGCGACCCTCGACGTCGAGGCGCTCCAGGAGCACTGCCGCGCCGCGTTGGCGGGGTACAAGGTGCCGCGCCAGGTGGCCGTGGTCGACGCGGTGGAGCGGTCGCCCGCCGGCAAAGCCGACTACCGCTGGGCGCGCGCCGTGGCGACGGACGCCTGAGGTCGGCGATGCGTCGGCTGCTCGATCCGTGGGTGCTGCTCACGGTCGCGCTGTCGTCGCTGCTGCCGTTCGTGGGGTTCTCGTACCGGTTCCGGCACGAGCTGGTCGGCGCCGTCGTCTACCTCCACATGGCGGCGATCGTCGCCGCGGTGCAGTGCGCGGCGCTGGCGGTCGTGGCGTGGCGGCGCCCGTCGGTCGACCTGGTCCGGGCGGCCTTCGTCAGCGCGGCCGTGGTGCTCTCCGTCGCGTCGTTCGATGCCTGGATGGACCTGTTGGCGCCGCGAGGCGCAGCGGTGCTGCGCCTCGGCGTGTGGGCGGCGGCGACGTCGCTGGCGATCTGGGGCGTGTGGCGACTGGCCGACCGCCCGTGGTTCCGCTGGGGGACGTCGATCTTCATCGGGGTGCTGGTGATCACCCAGGCGGTGTCGCTCGGCGCCTACCGGATGTGGGTCGCCGGGGCGGACGTGCCGACGGTCGATCCGGGGCTCCCGCCCGTGGCGGCCGTCCCGGCGTCTCGCCCGGACGTGTGGTGGTTCGTCCTCGACATGATGGGCCGGCCCGACCAGGTGCAGCTGCACACGGGCGCCGACCTCCGGCCGTTCGTGGACGACCTCGAACGCCACGGGTTCGTGGTGCCCGACGAGAGCTGGGTGTCGTACCCGCGCACGGTGTTCTCGCTGAGCTCCACCCTCGCCATGGGGTACCCGTTCCTTCCGGGCGGGGACCTGCGCAACGAGTTCGCCGCCGGGACGCCGCTGCTGCTCGATGCCAACCCGACGATGGACCGGTTCCGCGCGCTGGGCTACCAGGTGGCGTACGCGCCGGCCGGCGGACCGCACTGGACCCACTGCGGCGCGGCCGTCGACGTGTGCGCCGAACCGCCGACCTCACCGCTGCGCGGCGACGAGCTGCAGCTGGCGCTGACGATCATGTCGCCCGTGGCCGACCTGGCCGTGGCGGACACGGTCCACGCGCCGCCGAGCGATGCGCTGGTGCGCGTCCGGGCTGCCGTCGACCCGGACCGGCCGCTGTTCGCCTTCGTGCACGTCCTGTCGCCGCACGAACCGGCGCGGTACCGCCCCGACTGCTCGCTGCTCGATCTGGCGGGCGTCGACGAGGGCCCGGGCACGGATCGGGCGGCGCACTACGCCACGGATGCCACGTGCATCGCCGCCGACATGCAGCGCACCGTCGAGCAGATCGTGGCCGAGGACCCGGACGCCGTCATCATCATCCAGGGGGACCACGGCACGAAGCTGGACGGGCGATGGGAGCCCCCGGACCAGTGGACGGCGGCGCAGCTGACCGAGCGGTTCGCCATCCTCGACGCGCTCCGGCTCCCGCCCGGCTGCCCGCTCGACGACCCGCGCGCCGCGGCAGCCGTCAACACCTTCCGCCTGGTGTTCGCCTGCCTCGAAGGGCGCAGCCCCGACCTCGTCGACTACCGCGCCTTCAACTGGTCGCCGCGCGAGATCGACACGCTGGTCGAGCTCGACACCTCGCCCGGTCCACCCGGCCCGCCCGCCGTGTCCGCGAACGAGCCGGGGCGGTAACGTCTCGTCCCGATGCAACGCACGAGCGGGGTGGATGCGGCGTTCCTCTACGGAGAGACGCCGAACTGGCACATGCACGTCTCGGCGGTGCTGATCGCCGACCCGTCGACCTCACCCGAGCCGTGGACGACCGAGCGGTTCATCGAACGCACGGCGTCTCGGATCCACCTCGCCCCGCAGTTCCGGTGGCGGCTCGTCGAGGTGCCGTTCGGGCTGGATCGCCCGTACTTCGTCGAGGACCCGGACTTCGACATCCACAGCCACATCCGCCGCATCGGCCTGCCGGCTCCGGGCGGTCCGGAGCAGCTGGGCAACCTCATCGGCGACCTGGTCAGCCTCAAGCTCGACCGCCGCAAGCCGCTGTGGGAGTTCTGGATCATCGACGGCCTCGCCGACGGTCACGTCGCCATCCTCGCCAAGATCCATCACGCCATCATCGACGGGATCTCCGGCTCGGAGCTCGCCACGGTGTTGATGGACCTCGAGGCCGACCCGCCGCCGACGCCTCCCGAAGCCGACCGCGTGGTCGATGCCATGCCCAACCAGTTCGAGCTGTTCGCCCGTGGCGCGCTCGAGGCGTTCGGCACGCCGTACCGTGCGATGCGGTTCGGGCGCGGAGCGATCCGCCAGGGTCTCAAGTTCGTGGGCTTCCAGCGCCGTGCCGCGCCACCGGTGGCGCCGTTCCAGGCGCCGCGCACGTCGTTCAACACCGAGCTCTCCAAGCACCGGCGCTTCGCCTATGCCAGCGTGCCGCTGGCGGACGTGCGCGCCGTCAAGGACGCGTTCGACGTCAAGGTGAACGACGTGGTGCTCGCCATCTGCTCGGGCGCCCTGCGCAACTACCTCGATGCCAACGGCGAGCTCCCGGACGCGCCGCTGGTGGCGCAGGTGCCGGTGTCGCTGCGCGCCGAGGAGGACAAGGCCGACGTCGGGACCAAGGTCGGGGCGATGTTCGCCTCCTTGGCCACCCACCTGCACGATCCGGTCGAGCGGCTCCACGCCATCCACGCCTCGACCCGTGACGCCAAGGAGATGCAGCAGGCGCTCGCCGCCGAGAAGATCATGGGCATCACCGAGGCGGCGCCGCCGGCGCTGATCTCGCTGGCGGCGCGCATGTACACCGCGGCAGGCCTGGACAGTCGTACGCCGCCGATCATGAACCTGATCATCTCCAACGTGCCGGGACCGCCGTTCCCGATCTACTGCGCCGGCGCCAAGCTGGAGTCGATCTACCCGATGGGCCCGCTGATCTACGGCACCGGCGTCAACGTGACGGTGTTCAGCTACCAGGACCGCATCGACTTCGGGTTCATGTCGTGCCGCGAGGCGGTGCGCGACGTGTGGCAGATCGCCGAGGGTGTCGACGCCGCCTTCCGCGAGCTCGCCGACGCGGCGAGGTCGGCTCCGACGACCTCGTGAGCGACGGGTCGCAGGCCACGCCGCCCTCGGCGCCCCCAGAGGCAGGCTGGCGGTTGTCGGCCTACGCCGTCGCCGTCATCGTGGCGGTGGTGGCGGCCAAGCTCGGCGGGTTCGTCGCCGCCAACGACTACGAGCTGCCCGATCTCGGACGGGTCGCCTGGATCGCCGGGTGGGTCAGCGCCGGCTGCATCGGCGTGCTCTGTGTCGTCCTGCGCGCGCGGCCCCGCCTCGACGTCGACCGGACGGCGGTGGCGGCCGCGGTGCTCGTCTGGTGGTGGTTCTCGTTCGATCTGTTGTTCCGCTCCTGGAGCACGGGCATCGGACGGCGGGTCGTGCAGGTGGCGCTCTGGACGCTGATCGCCGTCGTCGCCGCCCGCCTCGCCTACGCGCTGGCGCGACACCGCGTGGTGCGCGATCTGGCGCTCGCCGTACCGGCCTGCCTGCTCGTGCTCCTCACAGCCGCGGTCGGGTCCTACCGCCTCGGCGTCGACGACACCGCCCGACCCGACAGCACGGTGGGGGCGGTGCCGCCGCTCGCCGACGGCGCGCCGAACATCTACTGGATCATCCTGGACGAGCACGCCCGCGCCGACCAGCTCGAGGCCTTCACGGGGACCGACAGCGCCGCCTTCACCGAGGCGCTCACCGCACGCGACTTCGAGGTGTCCACGTCGAGCTGGGCCAGCTACACCCGCACGGCGCAGTCGCTCGCCAGCACCCTGTTCGCCGACTACGTCTTCGCGCCCGGCGGCGATGTCGAGAACGAGTACCTCGTCGGCGGGTCGGCGCTGCGGGGCGAGAACCCCACCATCGAACGGCTCCGTGCCCATGGGTACCGCTTCGTCTACGCGCCGGCCGGGACGTACCAGTGGTCGGCGTGCACGTCCCCTCCGGCCGATCGCTGCGTGGACGTGCCGGGAGGGTTCGACGTCACCGACGATCTCGGCGCCGGGCTCGTGGACCTGACCCCCCTGTCGCAGCTGCGGCTGTGGCAGGTCGGCACGATGGACCTGCCGACGGTGGCGGCGGCTGCGGAGGAGGAGGTGGCGGCGGGCGGACCGTTCGTCCTCGTGGCGCACGTGATGTCGCCGCACTGGCCGTTCCGCTACGACGCCGACTGCGGGATGCGCCCCGAGCCCGTCGTACCCGCCGAGCTCTCGGGACCCGAACGCGCCGCCATGTACGCCAACGAGGTCCGCTGCCTCGACGAGGCGGTGGTCGACGCCGTCGATCGCATCGTGGCCGTCGACCCGAACGCCCTGATCGTCGTGCAGAGCGATCACGGCTCGGGGCTGTCGATCGATCTGCACGCCCCGAACGCCGGTTGGGGCGACGCGGCGCTCGTCGAGCGCCTGGCCGTCCTCAACGCCATGCGATTGCCGGCGTCGTGCCGGGCCGATGATCGATACGCCGTGGACGGACAGCCGCTCGTCAACACGTTCCGCATCGTCCTCGCCTGCCTCGAGGGCCGCGATCCCGACCTGCTCGAGCATCGCGCCTTCCTGTGGCCGTTCAACGACCTGCGCGGCATCGAGGAGCTCGACACGGCACGGCTGGTCCCGGAATCGACGCCCGACGGTTGACTACAGTGCCGTCCGTGCCGAGCATCCTGCGTGAGCCGCCGGCGCCCGATCTCGAGGCGGGACTCCCGATCCCGATGGGGCGCCGCATCGACCTGCCCGGCCGGGGCACGACCTTCGTGCGCGACGTCGCCGGTCCGCCGGGTGCACCCACCCTGATCCTGCTCCACGGGTGGATCGCGTCGGGCGGCATCAACTGGTACCAGGTGTTCGGGCCGGCCAGCGAGCACTTCCGGGTGGTGGCACCCGACCTGCGGGGGCACGGCCGCGGCATCCGCTCGTCGCGGCGGTTCCGCCTGGCGGACTGCGCCGACGACGTGGCGGCGATCTGCGACGAGCTGGCCATCGAGCGAGCCATCGTCGTCGGCTACTCGATGGGCGGGCCGGTGGCGCAGCTGATGTGGCGGCGGCATCGATCGAAGGTGGCGGGTCTCGTGTTGGCGGCGACGTCGCACGCCTTCGTGCCCGGCATGCGCGAGCGCATGATCTTCACCTCGATGATGGCGACGCTGGCCGGCACGACGCGCGTCGGCGCTCTGGCGACTCACCTGCCGCGCACGCTGGTCAAGCAGCTGATGCCGGTGACGACCGGGGGGCGCCCCGACTCCTTGCAGCGGTGGGCGGCGGCCGAGATCCAGCGGCACGACCTGCGCATGCTGCTCGAGGCCGGCCACGCCATCGGCCATTACAACGCCAAGCGCTGGATCGGCGACGTCGACGTGCCGACCGCCGTCCTCGTCACGGCCAAGGACAAGGCGGTGACCCCGGGCGAGCAGGCCAAGATGGCCTTCGCCATCCCGCACGCCACGATCCACCGGGTGGAGGACGGGCACGTCGCCTGCACGAACCCGGCGATCGTCCCGCCGCTGCTCGATGCGTGCTTCGAGGTCGGCGTGGCGTCGCACCCCGGGTGGCATCCGGAGCGACGGCGCCGGAGTCGACGCACCGACTGAGGCGGCTACGCCTCGACCGGCAGGGGCTCGGTCGGCGTGAACCGCACCGGCATCCGCTTGATGCCGCGCACGAAGTTCGAGCGCAGGTACTCGACGTCGCCGTCGACGCGCATGTCGGGGATGCGCCGGATCAGCTCGGTGAAGATCAGCCGCAGCTCGAGGCGGGCCAGGTTGGCGCCGAGGCAGAAGTGCGGACCGCCGCCGCCGAAGGCGATGTGCTCGTTCGGCCAGCGGTCGACGTCGAAGCGGAACGGGTCGTCGAACACGTCCTCGTCCCGGTTGGCCGAGATGTGCCACATCACGACCTTGTCGCCGGCGCGGATCGTCCGGTCGCGCAGCTCGACGTCGTGGGTGGCGGTGCGGCGGAAGTACATGACCGGCGTAGCCCAGCGCAGGATCTCCTCGATGGCGCGGTCGATGCGCTCGGGGCTGGGGTCGGCGACGAGCTTGGCGTACTCGTCGGGATGCTCCATGAGCGCCAGCATCCCGTGGGCGGTGGTGTTGCGCGTCGTCTCGTTGCCGGCGACCGTGAGCAGCAGGGCGAACAGGTCGAACTCCTCCTCGCTCAGCTGGTCACCGTCCACCTCGGCCTGCACCAGGGTGGTGACCAGGTCGTCGCGCGGCGCGGCCCGGCGCTCCGCCGCGAGGGCGTTGAAGTACAGGTACAGCTCCCCGGCCGCCGCGGCGCCGGCGTCGCGGTCGCCCTGGTACTCGGGGTCGTCGAAGCCGATCATCCGGTTCGACCACTCGAAGAGCTTGTGCCGGTCCTCCTGCGGGACGCCCAGCATGTCGGCGATGGCCTGCAGCGGTAGCTCGGCGGCCAGCTCGTCGACGAAGTCGGCGCTGCCGCGCTCGCAGATGCGGTTGACGATGGCCCGGGTGCGCAGCGCCAGGCTCTGCTCGAGCTGGCCGATCATGCGCGGCGTGAACCCCTTGTTGACCAGCAGGCGGTAGCGCGTGTGCTTGGGCGGGTCCATGTACAGCATCATCGACTTCACCATCTCGCCCTCGGGCGGGATGTTCGGGATGTTCACCCCACCGAGGTTGGACGAGTACGCCTCGAAGTCCCGGTTGACCGCCTGCAGGTCGGCGTGCTTGGTGACGCACCAGAAGCCGCCCTCGTCCGGCTCGGGGTGGAACCACAGCGGATCGTTGGCCCGCAGGAAGGTGAACACCTCGTGGTGGCCCCCGCGCTGGAACAGCTCCGGGTCGGTGAGGTCGATGTCGGCGAAGTCCATGCAGGCCCCCTGTGGAAGAGTTGGAACGAATTCTAGTTTCGAGGGGAGCACGCCATGCCGGGGCCGTTGCACGGGGTGAAGGTGATCGAGCTCGCCGGTCTGGGACCGGCGCCGTTCGCTGCGATGTTGCTCGCCGACATGGGCGCCGACGTCGTCACGGTCGAGCGGGCGGGCATGGTGACCGGTGCGCCGCTCGAGTCGGCCAAGGGCATGGTGTACGGCCGGGGCCGGCGCTCGATCGGCGTGGATCTCAAGCACCCCGACGGCGTCGGCGTCGTGCTCGACCTGTGCGCCGACGCCGACGTGTGCATCGAGGGCTTCCGGCCCGGCGTGGTGGAACGGCTCGGCGTCGGGCCCGACGTGGTCCGGGCCCGCAACGAGCGCCTCGTGTACGGCCGCATGACGGGCTGGGGCCAGGACGGGCCCTACGCCGACCGGGCGGGACACGACATCAACTACATCGCCGTCGCCGGCCCGTTGGCGCACATCGGCCGCGCCGGCGCTCCGCCGACGCCGCCGCTGAACCTGCTCGGCGACTTCGGTGGCGGCGGGCTGCTGCTGGCCTTCGGCATCGTCTCGGCGCTCGTCGAGCGCGCCACCTCCGGGCTGGGGCAGGTCGTCGACGCGGCGATGGTCGACGGCGCGGCGATCCTGTCGGCACCGATCGCCCCGGCGTTCGCGCTCGGCTTCTTCCACGCCGAGCGGGGGACGAACTGGCTGGACTCCGGAGCGCCCTACTACGACGTGTACGAGTGCGCCGACGGGCGGTGGCTCTCGATCGGCGCCATCGAGCCGCAGTTCTACGCCAACCTGCTGGCGGGGCTCGGCCTCGACCCCGCGGTGCTGCCGGCGCAGGACGACGAGTCGGCGTGGCCGGAGCTCAAGGAGCGCTTCGCCGCCATCGTGCGGACCCGCACGGCCGACGAGTGGATGGCGGTGTTCGACGACCCGAACAACTGCGTGGCGCCGGTGCGCAGCTTCGCCGAGGTGCTCGACGACCCGCACCTGGCGGCGCGCGGCACGTACGTGGACGTGGACGGCGTGCCGCAGCCGGCCCCTGCCCCACGCTTCGACCGGACCCCGGCCACGCTCGACCGTCCGCCCGCCCCGGCGGGGCATCACACGGATGAGGTCCTGGCCGAGGCCGGTGTCGACGCCGCCACCATCGCCGCCCTGCGCGCCTCGGGTGCCGTCGCCTGACGCGTGCGCACGCAGGATTGGAGCGGGATTCTGACGCGGCGTCACATCTGTCGGTACTATCTGACGCCACGTCACATTTCCGCCGGTTCGCCGGCGGTCGACACCGGAGAGGGAAGCGGTGCTGCTCACACTCACACCCGAGCAAGAAGCGCTGCGCGCCGAGCTGCGCGAGTACTTCGCCGATGTGGTCACACCCGAGGTCGAAGAGGAGATGTCTCGCGGCGAGATGGGCGGGCCGGCGTGCCTCGAGGCCGTCCGGCGCATGGGCAAGGACAACTGGCTCGCCGTCAGCTGGCCCACCGAGTTCGGCGGCAGGAACCTGTCGCTCAAGGAGCAGTTGATCTTCTTCGAGGAGGCGCACCGCGTCGACGCGCCGGTGCCGTTCCTGTCGGTCAACACCGTCGGCCAGACGATCCTCGAGTTCGGCACCGATGAGCAGAAGCAGTGGCTGCTGCCCGGCATCCTGCGCGGCGAGACCCACTTCGCCATCGGCTACACCGAGCCGAACTCGGGCACCGACCTGGCCTCGCTGGAGACCCGGGCCGTGCGCGACGGCGACGAGTGGGTGATCAACGGCCAGAAGATCTTCACCAGCCTGGCCGGCTTCGCCGACTACGTGTGGCTGGCGGCCCGGACCGACGCCGACGTGCCCAAGCACCAGGGCATCACGATCTTCATCGTGCCGACCGACACGCCGGGCTTCTCGTGGCAACCGATCGAGACGCTCGGCGGCGCCGACACCACCTACACGTTCTACGAGGACGTGCGGGTGCCCGACGCCAACATCATGGGCGGCCTGAACCAGGGTTGGAAGCTCATCACCAACCAGCTCAACTACGAGCGGGTGTCGCTGGCCACGACGGCATGGGCGTCGCGCCAGTACGACAAGGTCCTGGCCTGGGCGCGCGAGCACACCCTCGCCGACGGCAGCCGGGTCATCGACCACGAGTGGGTGCAGATCTCGCTCGCCCGGTGCCGGGCCGAGATCGACTTCTTGAAGTTGCTGAACTGGAAGGTCGCCAGCTCCGAGACGATGGACCCGGGCCTGGCCTCGGCGACGAAGGTCTACGGCACCGAGCTGTACATCCGGGTGTACCGAGCCCTGCTGGAGGTGATCGGCCAGGCCGGGTACCTGCGTCGGCACTCCCCGGGCGCCGTGCTCAAGGGCCAGCTCGAGCGGGCCTATCAGGGCACGCTCATCTTGACGTTCGGCGGCGGCACCAACGAGATCCAACGCGACCTGGTCGCCCTGTTCGGTCTGGGGATGCCCCGGACCCCGCGGATGTAGGAGGCGATCGATGGACTTCACCCTCACCGAAGAGCAGGACGCCATCGTCGAGGTGGCCACGCAGGTCCTCGGCGGCACCGTCACGCACGAACGGCTCAAGGAGCTCGAGCGCAGCGGTGGCGATCGCTTCCTGCCCGACGTCTGGCAGGAGCTGGCCAAGGCCAACCTGCTCGGCATCGCCCTGCCCGAGGCCCACGGCGGCACGGGGTTCGGCATCCTCGAGGCGTGCCTGGTGCTGCGCGAGATCGGCCGCACCTGCGCGCCGGTGCCGTACCTGGCGTGCGTCGTCGGCGCCGCCATGCCCATCGGCGCCTTCGGCACACCCGACCAGCAGGCCCGCTGGCTCCCTGGGGTGGTCGACGGCTCGACGATCCTCACGGCGGCGCTCAGCGAGGCCGGCAGCTACAGCTCGCCGACGGCGCCGACGACGACGGCCACCCCGGACGGCGCCGGCGGCTACCGCATCTCCGGCGAGAAGTGGCACGTCGCCGCCCTCGACCGGGCGGCGCGGGTGCTCGTCCCGGCGTCGACCCCCGACGGCGGCGTGGTCCTGGCGCTGGTCGACCCGGCCGCCGACGGGGTGCGCACCGAGGCCCTGTTGACCACGGCGTCCACCCCCGAGTGGCTCCTCGTCCTCGACGGCGTGGCCGTCGATGCCGACGACGTGCTCGGCGGCGACACGCCGGCCGGCGCCGAGGCGCTGGCGTGGACGATCGATCGCTGCGTCGTCGCCACCTGCGCCCTGCAGGCCGGGGTGTGCCGCCAGGCGCTCGACCTCACCGCCCGCTACACCTCCGAACGCCACCAGTTCGGCGTGCCGATCGCCACGTTCCAGGCGGTGGCGCACCGGGCGGCGGATGCCTACACCGATGCGCTCGGCGTCGAGACGACGATGCTGCAGGCGGCGTGGCGTCTGGCCGAGGGCCTGCCCGCCGACGACGAGGTGCACATCGCCAAGTTCTGGGCCGCGGAGGGCGGCCAACGGATGATCCACGGCTGCCAGCACCTGCACGGCGGCATCGGCGTGGACACCGATTACCCGCTGCACCGGTGCTTCCGGTGGAGCAAGGAGCTGGAGCTCACGTTCGGGGGGGCGACCGAACATCTGCGCCGGCTCGGAGCAACATTGGCCTAGGACACGAGCCCGGCGGCCGCCTACCACAGGGGGGTAGGGTGCCGGTCGGGGATGCGAGGGGGACGATCCTGGTGAAATCGCGACTGGTTCTCGTCGGCGCGCTGTGCGGCGCCGCGCTGGTGGCTTCGGCGTGCGGCACGCGCCTCGACGACCGTGAATTCCGACGCGTCAACAGCGGCGTCGGCGGTGCCGGCGAGGCGGCCGCGCCAGGTGCCGATGGCGAGTCGGCGACGGGTGAGATGGTCGGCACCCTGCCGATGCCGTGCAACCCGGGCCCCGACGATCGGTCGGCGTTCACCGACACCGACCAGGGCGTCACCGCCGACACGGTCAAGATCGCCACGATCGCCGACCCCGGCGGCCCCAAGCCCGGGCTCAACCAGGGCGTGTTCGACTCGATGGAGGCCCTCATCGGCTGGTGCAACGACCTCGGCGGCATCAACGGTCGCGAGGTCGAGCTCGAGCTGATCGACGGCAAGATCCTCAACTACAACGAAGCCGTGGTGCAGGCGTGCAGCTCGGCCTTCGCCATGGTCGGTAGCCTCGGCGTCCTCGACAACCTCGGCACGGCCAGCCAACTGGCGTGCGGGCTGCCGAGCACTCCGGCGGCCGCCGTGAACCCGGAGCAGACCGGTGCAGACCTGACGTACCAGTCGCTGCCCAACCCGCCGTGGACGTTCAAGGTGTCGCCGGGGGAGTGGCTGGCCCAGGAGCGTCCGGAGGTGGTGGACGCCGGTGCGGCGATCTACACCGACCTGCCGACGACCCAGATGCAGGCGGAGCGCCAGGTCGAGGCCTACGAGCAGATCGGCTACGACTTCCCCGTCGTGTCGCCGTCGGACCTCAACGAGCAGAACTGGGGACCGATCGTCACCGAGATGAAGAACAAGGGCGTCACCTACATGACGCTCAGCGCCTCGTTCGAGGAGATGATCCCGCTGGCCAAGGAGATGGACCGCCAGGACTTCCATCCCGTCGTCGAGCTCGAGACCAACTACTACAACGACAAGTTCCCCGAGCAGGCGGGCGGGGTGGCCGACGGCTTCTACATCCGGGCGCAGACCTGGCCCTTCGAGGAGGCCGCCGACAACGCGGCCATGGCCAAGTACCTCGAGGTCATGGAGACCTACAAGCCCGACGGCGTGCGCGAGTACCTGGGCCTGCAGGCGTTCTCGGCCGGGCTCTACTTCCTCCAGGCCGCCAACGCCGCCGGTCCGGACCTGACCCGAGCGTCGCTCATCGCCGAGCTCGAGAAGATCGACCGCTGGGATGCTGGCGGCCTGCAGGCGCCGACGGCGCCGTCGAAGAACCAGGGCACGTCGTGCTTCATCATGCTCAAGGTCGAAGACGGCGGCTACGTCCGTGAGTACCCCAAGCCCGACGAGGACGCCGACGTCTACAACAACGACATCGCCCCGGGCTACGCCTGCCCGGACAGCAAGCAGGTCGAGCTCACCGGTGACGACTACCGCTCGATGGGCATGACCGTCGAGCAGGCCAAGCAGCAAGTCGGCGGCTGATGCTGGCGGTGTTGGCCCAGACGGGGGCGGGGGCCCTCGAGAACTTCTTGACCTTCACGGTCTTCGGGGTCGTGCTGGCATCGGTGTACTTCATCGCCGCCAGCGGTCTGGTCGTCACCTACACCACCACCGGCATCTTCAACTTCGCCCACGGGGCCGTGGGCATGCTCGGCGCCTTCGCCTACTGGCAGCTCCACGTGCGGTGGGAGCTGCCGGCGCTGCTGTCGGCGCTGATCGTGCTCGGCGTGCTGGCGCCGCTGTTCGGCTTCGTGCTCGAACGGGTGATGCGCGGCCTCGAAGGGGTCAGCACCGTCACCAAGGTCGTCGTGTCGATCGGCCTGCTGTTCGCGCTCATCAAGCTGGCGCCCATCATCTGGGACCCGAAGGGCTCGTACTCGGTGCCGGCCTTCTTCGGCACCGACAAGGTCGACATCTTCGGTGCCGGCGTGACGTACCACCAGCTGATCACCATCGGCGTGGCGGCGGTGGTGGCGTTGGCGCTGCGCTGGATCCTGTTCGGCACCCGCGCCGGCGTGTCGATGCGCGCCGTCGTCGACAACCGGTCCCTCGCCCAGCTCACCGGCACCCGCCCGGCGCGCGTGTCGATGATGTCGTGGTCGCTCGGCTCGATGCTGGCGGCGCTGTCGGGCATCTTGATCGCCGAGCGGCTGGGCCTCGAGGCGACGGCGCTCACGTTCCTCGTCGTGAACGCCTACGCCGCTGCGGTCGTCGGCCGCCTGTCGAGCCTGACGCTCACCGCCCTGGGCGCCGTCATCCTGGGGTTGGCCCAGGCCTACACCCAGGGCTACCTCCAGGAGAACCCGTCCTGGATGCCCGAGAACTGGTCGCTGCTGGCCATCCGCGGCGTCATCCCGGTGCTGATGCTGTTCGCGGCGCTGCTGCTCATGCCGAATGCCCCGCTGCGCACCCAGGGCATCCAGCGCAGCCGGGAGATCGTGGGGCGCCCGACGTGGCGCCTCGCCGCCATCGGCTCGGTCGTCCTGGTCGCCATCACCGCCGTGGTGGCGCTCGTGGTCAGCGACGCCGACGTGCTCACCATCGGCATGGGGCTGTGCTTCGCCATCGTCATGCTGTCGCTCGTGCCGCTCACCGGCTACGGCGGCCAGATCTCGCTGGCGCAGATGACGTTCGCCGGCTTCGGTGCCTACGCCGTCGCCACGTGGTTCGACGGATCGGTGCTCGGCATCGTGGCGGCGATCCTGCTCGCCGGCGCCGTCGGAGCCATCGTCGCGCTCCCGGCGCTGCGGCTGTCCGGCATCTACCTGGCGCTGGCGACCTTGGCGTTCGCCTTCTTCACCGAGAAGTTCATCTTCAACCAGCGGGCGCTGTTCCCGACCACCGCCAAACCGGTGCGTCGACTGGAGCTGCCGTTCGTGGACCTGAGCAGCGACCGCACGTACCTCGTGTTCCTGGCGGTGATGTTCGTGCTCGCCGGGCTGCTGGTCGTGTGGCTGCGCCTGTCGCCGTTCGGGCGCCGCCTGCAGGCCATGAAGGACAGCCCCGCGGCGTGCGCCACGCTCGGCATGAACCTCACCCGCACCAAGCTCCAGGTGTTCGCCCTGTCGGCGGGGATCGCCGGCTTCGGCGGCGCCCTGATGGCCGGGTTGCAGCGTGCCGCCGACACGAACCAGTTCACGGCGCTGCAGAACCTCCCGATCCTGCTGATGGCCGTGGTCGGTGGCCTGACGATGGTGTCGGGCGCCCTGGCGGGCGGGCTGTTCCTGGCCTCGTTCACCCTGGTGCCGCGCTGGATCCCGGACTTCGACGTGCTGGGCACGACGTCGAGGGCGCTCGTCGAGGACCTGTTCGCCCTCCTGCCGGGCCTGCTGGGCATCACCCTGGGCCGCAACCCCAACGGTGCCGTGGCCCAGATCGGTGCCGCGCTGCGCGAACGCAAGGAGCGCGCCGCGCTGGACCCGGCGGAGCGGACGTCGCGCCTGCCGGTCGATCCGGTGGCCGACCTGGAGTCCGCGGGCGTCGATCGCCCGTTCACCGACGAGGACGTCGAGTTGCTCGATCGCGTGCTGGCGATCGACGAGGCGGAGGTGGCAGCCGGTGTCACTGCTTGACGTCTCGGGCGTGACGGTCCGCTTCGGTGGGCACATGGCGCTGCACGACGTGGCCCTGTCCGTCGTTCCCGGACGCATCGTCGGGCTCATCGGCCCCAACGGTGCCGGCAAGACCACCATGTTCAACGTCATCACCGGCCTGCAGGAGCCGACGACGGGCAAGGTGGCCTTCAACGGCATCGACATCACGGGCTTCAAGCCCCACGACCGTGCGCAGCGCGGCATCGCCCGGACGTTCCAACGACTCGAGCTCTTCGGCTCGTTGACGGTCGAGGAGAACCTGCTGGTCGCCGGCGAGGTGCGTCGGACGTTCGGCGAGCACAGCGCCTCGGCCGCCGACCGCACCACCGAAGCCATGGCGACGGTCGGCATCGAGCACCCCGCCGACATCCGTGCCGACAACCTCTCGACCGGGCAGGCCCGGCTGGTCGAGTTGGCCCGGGCCCTGGTCACGCGCCCGAAGCTGCTGCTGCTCGACGAGCCGGCGTCGGGTCTCGACGCCGACGAGACGACGACGTTCGCCGCGCTGCTCCAGCGGCTGGTGCGCTCGGGCATCGGCATCCTGCTGGTCGAGCACGACGTCCCGCTCGTCATGTCGGTGTGCACCCACATCCACGTGCTCGACTTCGGTGAGCTGATCGCCCGCGGCACGCCGGACGAGGTGCAGCGGGACCCCCGGGTGATCGAGGCCTACCTGGGCACGCCGGCCGAGGCGGCGTCGTGAGCTCGCACGAGGGCGTCGACCACGACGTGCCGCTGCTCGAGCTGCGCGGCGTGCGGGCGGCGTACGGGCGCATCGAGGTGCTGCACGGCGTCGACCTCGCCGTGCCCGAGGGCGCGGTGGTGGCGTTGCTCGGGCCCAACGGTGCCGGCAAGACGACGACGCTCAACGTGTGCGCCGGGCTCATGGAGCCGACGCAGGGATCGGTCTACCTGGCGGGTCGGCGCATCAACGGTGCCGCTCCCGACCAGCTGGCACGGCTGGGCGTGTGCACCATCCCGGAGGGGCGCGGCGTGTTCCCCAACCTCACCGTGCGCGAGAACCTGTCGATGATGACCTTCTCGGGTCGCTCGCTGCCCGAGGTCGAGGCCGTCGCCTACGAGCGGTTCCCGCGCCTGGCCGAGCGGCGCAGCCAGCTCGCCGGCACCATGTCGGGCGGCGAGCAGCAGATGCTGGCCATGGCCCGCGGCCTCGCCACCGACCCGGCCCTGCTGCTGCTCGACGAGCTGTCGATGGGCCTGGCACCGCTGATCGTCGAGGAGCTGTACGCCATCGTGGCGCAGATCGCCGCCACCGGGGTCTCGATCCTGGTGGTGGAGCAGTTCGCCCGGACCGTCCTGGGCGTCGCGGACTACGCGGCGATCATGGCGTCCGGACGCATCGTGCAGGTGGGCACGCCCGCTGACCTGGAAGCCGAGCTCTCCTCCGCCTACCTGGGCGGCTGAGCACGTCGAGCAACGAGGGGAACCCGTGGAGACCAACACCCAACGAGTCGAGGAGTTCAAGCAGGAGGTGGCGTCGATGCACCTCAGCGCTCCCGTCGACGCCAGCGAGCGCACCTGGCTGCTCGTCGGCATCGGCCTGGCCGTCGCCGGGATCGTGTTCATCGTGTTCGGCTGGTACGGCGCGTCGGGCGAGGCGGAGGTCGCCAAGCAGGTCCCGTACATCATCTCGGGCGCCGTCGTCGGCCTGGGCTTCGTCATGGCCGGCTGTGCGCTGTTCCTGCGGTACTCGCTCGGCCGCTACCTGCGCTTCTGGCTGGTGCGTGACCTCTACGAGCAACGCGCCCAGACCGATCGCATCATCGAGGCGCTGCACGCCACCGGCCGCGGGCGCGAGGAGTTCTGACCGTGGCGCCCGGAGCGCCGCGCGTCGCGCTCGTCACCGGCGCCGCCAGCGGCATGGGGCAGCTCGCGTCCTGGCGCCTCGCCGCCGGTGACGCCGCCGTCGCCGCCCTCGACGTCGATGCCGAGGGGTTGGCGCGCACGGCGCGCCGTGCGCCGAACATCATGCCGATCACCTGCGACGTCACCGATGCCGACGCCGTCGAGCGGGCCGTCGCCGAGGTCGTCGATCGCCTCGGCCCGATCGACCGGGTGATGAACGCCGCGGCCATCGCCCCGACCGGGCGCCTGCTCGACCAACCCGTCGAGCAGATCACCCGGGTGATGGAGGTCAACTACTTCGGCCTGGTCAACGTCACCAAGGCCACCATGCCGGCGATGGTCGAGCGTGGCCACGGCGAGCTCGTGCAGTTCGCGTCGCTCGCCGGTTGGCTGCCGAGCCAGACCTTCGGCGCCTACTCGGCCACGAAGTTCGCCGTCGTGTGCTTCACCGAGACGCTGGCGCACGAGACGGCCGGTTCCGGGGTGCGCGTCTGCGCCGTGTGCCCGCCGGTGGTCGACACGCCCCTGCTCGAGCAGATCGGTCCGAACGGCCCCAAGCGCTTCGACGAGATGCCGCGCATCACCCCCGAGGAGGTGCTCGACGCCATCGAGGTGGCGCTCGAGCGGGGACAGCTCTTCGCCTTCCCCGGTCGTGGCACGCGCACGCTGGTGCGCCTGCGCCGGTTCATCCCGTCGGTGGTGTGGCGCCAGATCGATGCGATGGAAGCCGGCAGCGCCCGCCCGACGCTGCTCCCGCCCCGGTCACGCTGAGACGATCTCCGCCGGGCCGAAGCTGGCCCGCATCAGGCCGGCCGTCATGCAGAACACGGCTCGCTTGGGCAGGCCGAGGTCGGCCAGCTCACGCGCCATGGGGTGCGTGGCGCCGAGCTGCACGACGACACCGCCCGGCCGGGCCGTGACCCGACGGTTGTCGGTGACCCACGGCGTGCGCCGGAGCACGCCGTCGCACCACGAGTAGGCCGACATCGTCATCTCGCGCGCCGGCAGCGGCACGACGCCCTTGCGTGCCGACAGACCGAGCACGAACTCGCCGTCGTCGACCAGCACGGCGTCGGTCCAGCGCCCGTGATCGGTGTAGTCGATCGTCGCCACCCACTTGGGGAACCCCCACACGCCCCTGCCCGCCTCGCAGGTGAAGGTCTGGTTGACCGGGAGGCGGTGGATGAGCGTGCTGACGTTGCCGCCCATCGGCGACGGTGCCTTGGCGCCCGGCGCCAGGTCGTGCGGGTCGACCGTGAAGGCCACGGCGATCTCGTTGTACGGGCCGAGGTCGTTGTCCAGGTACTGCACGGCGGACAGCGCGCACACGGCCGTGCCCGGGCGGGGGCGGCTCACCCGCAGCCCCGTGTCGTCGATGAGGCGCTGCGCGGCATCGGCGTCGACGAGGAACGTGGCGGCGAACATCTTGGCCGAGCGCACCTCGACGGGGAGCGTGACCAGCTCGTCGCCCACCGCCACCACCTCCGGCGCGTCGAGGGGCGGTGTGTCGGCGGTGGTGGAGGACATAGAACCGATTCTAGTTCTGCGTCTACGATGCCGGCCGTGCGTACCGTCGTCGTCACCGGATCTGCATCGGGCCTCGGCGCGGCCGTGTGCGAGCGCCTCGCCGCCCGCGGCACGCGCCTCATCGGTGTGGACCTCGCCGGCGCCGACATCGAGGCGGACCTGGCGGTGCCCGCGGGCCGATCGGCCGCCATGAACGCCGTCCTGGAGGCCAGCGGCGGCGCCATCGACGGCCTGGTGGCCTGCGCCGGCGTCGGGCCGCACATGAGCGACACCTCGCTGATCTCGTCGGTGAACTACTTCGGCGCCGTGCACATCATCGACGGGCTGCGTCCGGCGCTGGCGGGGGGTCTGGAGCCCGCGGCGGTGGCGATCGCCTCGAACTCGTTGAGCCTGGTGCCGATGCACGACCTGTCGCTCGTGGACGCCATGCTCGCCGGGAACGAGGTCGAAGCTGCCCGCCTCGCCGCCGAGTTGCCCGGCGCCACGGTGTACGGGATGAGCAAGCTGGCGTTGGCGCGTGCGATCCGGCATCGGGCCTCGGCGTGGGGCAAGGCCGGGATCCGCCTGAACGCGGTGGCACCCGGTCCGGTGCTCACCCCGTTGCTCCAGGCGTCGCTCGACGATCCCGAGCTGGGACCGCTGGTCGACGCCCTGCCGGTGCCGCTCGACCGGCGCGCCGAGCCCGGCGAGATCGCGGCCACCGTCGACTTCCTGCTCGGGCCGGACGCCTCGTTCGTCCACGGCGCCGTGCTGTTCGCCGACGGTGGCACCGACGCCCTCGTGCGTCCTGACCAGCCCTGACGCCGGTCGGCGCGGCACCGTCCATGGGCACGCAGCGCCCGCGACCATTAGCGTTGGGCGTTCGTCCGATGACGGACAGGGAGATCGATTGCGATGGACTTCAAGCGGAGGGACTGGGCGCTGCTCACCGGCGGCTTCACGCTGTTCTTCGTCTGCGCCGTCACGCTCGTGTTCCAGCTCGGCCTGGTGTTCTTCGTCGTGTTCCTCGCTGTCGCCGCTGCGCTGTGGGCTGCGGGCATGCGCCTCACCCACCCGCAGTTCCGCACGGCCGACGGCAAGCTCGATCTGAGCCAGCCCCTGGCCAAGCTGCGGGCGCCGACGCTCGATCAACCCCGGATCTGGACCGACGACGGCTCGATCAAGCCGCAGAAGCAGTTCGAAGCGGAGATGGAGGCGTGGAACGCCGCACGCCTGGAGCTGTTGGCGGAGATCTCCGCCGATGCCGACCGCAAGAAGGCCGCCAAGGCCGAGGCCAAGGCGGAGCGCCAGGCCGAGGCTGAGGCCAAGGCCAAGGCCGATGCGGAGGCCAAGGCCAAGGCCGACGCCGAGACCGCTGCCGCACAAGCCGAGACGCAGCCAGCGCCGCCCCCGCCGCCGGCCGTCGTCGACGAGACCGAGTCCGTCGACAAGACCGAGGCCGAGGACAAGTCCGAGGCCGTGGACGCGCCGCCGGTCGTGGCCGCACCCCTGGTGTTGCGCACGCTCGAGGACGTCGAGGCCGAGGCGGCCGCATCGGCGCCCGAGGCCGAGGCGGCCGAACCCGAGGCTGCGCCACCAGCCGAACCCGAGACGGCACCACCCGACCCCGAGGTGGACGAGGCGGCTCGAGCGGCACAGGAGCTCGCCGAGCAGGAACGTCGTGCGGCAGCGGAGGCGGCGGCCGAGGCCGAGGCCCAGGCGCGTGCCGAGCAGGAGCGTGCTGAGCGCGAGCGGCGTGCCGCTGCCGAGGCAGAGGCGGCAGCGGTGCGCGCCGAGCAAGAGCGCCTGGCGGCCGAGATGGCCGAGCGCGCCGCCCGCGCCGCCGAGGCGCCCGCGCCGGAGCCCGAACCGGAACCTGAGCCTGAGCCGGAGCCCGAGCCGCTGGCGCCTGAGAACGACGCCGAGATCCTCGCCGCCAGCGATGCGGCGGCGCTGGGTGCGGCAGGCAGCGAGACGACGGCGGGTGGCGCCGACGAGCAGGATCCGAAGGTGTACCTGCTCAACAAGGTCCGGCTGCGGCTCAGCGACTACGAATGAGCCGCTGAGCCGCCGGCGGACCGGTGGCCGTCCCTCAGGAGGGCAGGACGTCCTCGGCGCCGAAGGGCAGCGCGATCGACTTGTCCTCGAGGTACTCCTGCAGGCCTTCGGGGCCGAGCTCGCGGCCGATGCCCGAGGTCTTGAAGCCGCCGAACGGGGCGCCGAAGTCCATCGCCAGCTGGTTGACCTGGTAGGTGCCGGTGCGGACCCGTCGGGCGATGTCGAGGCCCCGGCCGTTGTCCGCCGTCCACACCGACCCGGACAGGCCGTAGTCGCTGTCGTTGGCGATGGCGATGGCGTCGTCGTCCCCGTCGTAGGGGATGAGCGACAGCACTGGACCGAAGATCTCCTCGCGGGCGATCGTCATCGAGTTGTCGACGTCGGCGAAGAGCGTCGGCTCCACGAAGAAGCCCCGATCGAAGCCGGCGGGCCGGCCGCCGCCCACGACCAACGTGGCGCCCTCGGCCTTGCCCTTGGCGATGTAGCCCTCCACGCGCTCGCGCTGGCGCTCGGCGACGAGCGGTCCGCACTCGGTGGCGGGGTCGAGCGGATCGCCCACGGTGAAGTTGCGCAGCGCGTCGGCCAGCGCGTCGCGCACCTCGTCGTAGCGGCCCCGGGGCGCCAGGATGCGGGTCTGCGCCACGCAGGCCTCCCCGTTGTTCATCAGCGCTGCGGGGAGCAGCTGCGGCAGGGCGGCGTCCAGATCGACGTCGTCGCACACGATGGCGGCCGACTTGCCGCCGAGCTCGAGGGTGCAGCGCTTGAGCTGCTCGCCGCAGATGGCGCCGATCTTGCGGCCGGCGGCGGTCGAACCGGTGAACGACACCTTGTCGACATCGCTGTGGCGCACGAGGTGCTCGCCGGTCGTCCGACCTGCGGGCACGATGTTCACCACACCGGCGGGCAGGCCGGAGCGCTCGAGGATCTCGGCGAGCTTGAAGGCGTCGAGCGGCGTCTCGGGTGCCGGCTTGACGACCATCGTCGACCCGGAGGCCAGCGCCGGCGCCAGCTTGAGCATGGTGATGAACAGCGGCACGTTCCAGGGGATGATCGCGGCCGCGACGCCGACGGGCTCACGGCGCACGACGGTCGGGCCCAACATGCCGGCGCGGACCTCCTCGAAGGCGAAGTCGCGCGCCAGCTGCGTGTAGGTGTCGAGCACCGCCGTGGCGGCGAAGACGTGCCCCATCTGGGCGAACGACAGGGGAGCGCCCATCTCGGTGGAGATCAGGGTGGCGAAGTCGTCGAACTGCGCCGTGATCTCGGCCGAGATCGTGGCCATGATGTCGGCCCGCTCGTTCGGGCTCATCTGGGGCCAGGGCCCGTTGTCGAACGCCGCCCGAGCCGCGGCCACGGCGGCGTCCATGTCGGCGGGCGTGGCGTCGCGCACGCTGCCGATCACCTCGCCCGTGGTGGGCGACACCACGTCGACGGTGTCGGTGCCGGCGGCGTCGACCCACTTCCCCCCGATGAAGAACGTGTCGTAATTGAGCATCCGTGTCTCCTGTGTGTGGTGTCGGCCGGCCCTCAGCCGACCCGGTTGGTCCCTGCCTCGGCCAGCTGCTTGGCCCAGGGGTAGTCGGGCTTCCCGCTCGGCGAGCGGACGATCTGATCGACGAGGTGCAGCTCGCGGGGCACCTTGTAGCCGGCGAGGTGCTCCCGGCAGTGGTCGCCGAGGGCGGCGAGCTCGGGCGCATGGCCCGGCCGGGCCTGCACGACGGCGACGACCTTCTGCCCCCAGCGCTCGTCGGCGACGCCCACGACGATGGCGTCGAAGACGGTGTCGTGGGCTTTCAGGGCTGCTTCCACCTCTTCGGGGTAGACCTTCTCGCCGCCGGTGTTGATGCACACCGACCCCCGGCCGAGCAGCGTGATGGTGCCGTCGGCCTCGACCGTGGCGTAGTCGCCGGGCATCGAGTACCGCTTGCCGTCGGGTCCGGTGACGAAGGTCTTCGCCGTCTTCTCGGGGTCGTTGTAGTAGCCGAGGGCGATGTTGCCCCCGCGCGCCACCATGCCCACCACGCCCGATCCGGGCTCGACGAACTCGAGGTGCTCGTCGAGCACGACGGTGTCCTTGCCCGGTGCCACCGTCGGGCCGGCGCCCTTCATGGCCGTGTGCTCCTTGCTGACGGTCAGGATGCCGTTGAAGCCGGACTCGGTGGCGCCGATGGAGTCGGTGACCACGAGGTTGGGGAAGCGGTCGAGGAAGCGCTCCTTGACGGCGGGCGAGAAGACGGCGGCGCTCGAGCTCAGGCTCAGCAGGCAGCTGAGGTCGAGCTCCTCGCCGGCCGCCTCCAGCTCGTCGAGGGCCTCGATGAGCGGGCGCCCCATGGCGTCGCCCACGATGAGGATGGAGTTGGCTCGCTCGCGGTCGATGGTGTGCCA
>JAGQTE010000249.1 GCA_020439175.1 Acidimicrobiales bacterium
CGAGGACGACCATGCCCTCGCGCAGGCAGCCGGCGTCGGGCAGCGGCGAGGCGTCCGGCATGGGGTGCATGCCGATGGCAGTCGAGTTGATCAGCAGGCCGGCGTCGCGCACGGCGTCGAGGGACTCGCCGGCAAGGGGCAGGGGACGCACCCGTGCGGCCTGGGGGTCGAATTCGGCGGCCAGGTCCTCGGCGCGGCGGACCGTGCGGTTGAGCAGCAGGACTTCCTCAACTTCTGGACGTTGCAGCAGGGCCCAGAGCACGGCGCGGGCGGCGCCCCCGGCCCCCAGCAGGGCGACGCGCGGCGGCATGCGCTCCAGGCCGCCCTGGAGGCGCAGGCTTTCCATGATGCCGTAGGCGTCGGTGTTGTGGCCGACCAGGCGGCCGTGCACGGCCGTCACGCAGTTCACGGCATCCAACGCCGCAGCCGCCGGTGTGCGCTCGTCGACCGCCGCGGCAACCTCCGCCTTGTGCGGCATCGTCACCGACAGCCCGCCGAGACCCAACGTGCGCATGGCGTCGAGCGCAGCACCGGCGCCGCCTGCCGGCACGGCGAACGCCACGTACACCCAGTCCAGGTCCAACGCCCGGAACGCGGCGTTGACGATGGCCGGCGAGCGCGAGTGGCGGATCGGGTCGCCGATGACGGCGGCGACGGTGGTCGCCCCGCCGGGTGCCCAGGGCACGCTCAGAGCAACCCGTCCTGCTGCGCCTGCGCCTGGGCGTCGAGGAACTCGTCGTAGTCGTCGGTGAAGAAGTGGCGCCCCTCGGCGTCGCTGAGCACGTAGTACAGCCACTCCCCTTCGGCGGGGTTCAGCGCCGCCTCGAGCGACGCCTTGCCCGGGTTGGCGATGGGCGTCGGCGGCAGGCCCGATCGCTGGCGGGTGTTGTACGGGCAGTCGATCTGCAGGTCGGAACGGGTGAGCTCCTGCTTGTCGCGCAGCTCGGGGCAGTAGAAGAGCGTGGCGTCGATCTCCATGCGCATGTTCCGCTCGAGCCGGTTGTAGATCACCCGGGCGATCTTGGCCCGGTCCTCGTCGACCTTGGCCTCCTTCTCGATCATCGACGCCACGATCAGCGCCTCGTACGGCGTGACCTCCCGACTGCCGGCGACGCCGGAGAGCTTCGTGGGAGCGTCGGCCAGGCCGACCTCGTCGGCCACCTGGTCGAACTTGGTCATCATCTGGCCGAGCAGGGCGCCCTCGTCGGCGATGGCGGACTCCTGCACGCGGTAGGTCGCCGGGAACAAGAAGCCCTCGAGCGGCTGCTGTGGGGTGTGGTACTTGGTGGCGCCGGCGACGGCCGCGGCTTCGGCGTTGACCAACTCGGCGTCGGTCATCTGCGGGAAGCTGTTGAGGATCTTGGAGTGCATGGCGGCGAACGTCATCCCCTCGGGGAAGTTCACGTCGATGAACTGCTCCGGCAGCGGATCGGCCTGGAGGCGCACGATCACGTCGTCGAGGGCCATCCCCTGGTACAGGTCGTCGTACTGGCCGGCCTTGACGGACTCAAGGCCCTTCCACTTCCCGTAGTAGCGGAAGATGGTGCCGTTCTCGATGACGCCCGCCTCCTCGAGGAGGCTCGACACCTGGGTCAGCGTGGCCCCCGTCGGCACCGACAAGGTGACCTCGTCGCCGGTCTGGCCGGTGCCGCGGACCTGGGACACGGCCCACCAACCCGCCACGCCGACCAGGCCCACCACGACGACGGCGAACACGGCGAACACGACCATGCCCTTGCGCACGATCCCCATCTCGCGCGGGATGTAGACGTACTCGCCGTCGTCGTCGTCGTAGACGATCTCGTCGTCGTACGGCTCGTCGTACCGCTCGTACTCGTCGTCGGCGTCGGTGTCGCTGCCGTAGGGGTCGTGGGAGTCGCTCACGTCGAGGGGTCCGGCTCTCGGGACGGGCGGCCGTCCAACCAGGCCTGGAGCAGCACGGCGGCTGCGACCTTGTCGACGACGGCTCGCCGGGCAGGTCCCTTCACGTTCTGCTCGCGCAGGGCCCGCTCCGCGGTCACGGTGGTCAGCCGCTCATCGTAGGTCTCCACCGGGATGGTGGTCACGGCACCCAGCGCGTCGGCCTCGTCGAGGGCCGCCGCAGCGGCGGGCCCGATCGAGCCGTCCATCGACAGCGGGAGTCCGACGACGATGCGCTCGGCGCCGACCTCCTCGGCCAGCTCCACCAGCCGTCGTCGGTCCCGGACCGGGTCGCCACAGCGATGCACGACCTCGTAGGGGGACGCGATGGTGCCGGTGGGGTCGGACACCGCCACGCCGATGCGCTTGGCGCCCAGGTCGATGCCCAGGGCCCGCACGTCAGCGCCCGGCGACGGCCCGGACCTGGGCCAGCGCCTCGTCGAGGCCGGCCGGATCCTTCCCGCCGGCGATGGCGAGATCGGGGTTGCGCCCGCCTCCGCCCTTGATCGCCTTGGCGGCGTCGGCGATGAGCGCCCCGGCGTCGAGGTCGGCGCCGGGTGCCACGGCGGCGACCAGCGCGGCGCCTCCGCCGTCGGGGGCACCGCCGAGCACGGCGGCACGGATGCCGGCGACGTCGCGCACGGCGAGGGCCAGGTCGCGCAGGTCGTCGCGGCTCGTCCCGTCGACCCGGGCCACCACCACGCCGTCGACGGCGGTGGCCGCCAGCTCGGTCGCCTGCGTGGCGGCCAGACGCTGGCGCAGCGTGCGCAGCTCGCGCTGGAGCTCCTTGACCTCGGCGTTGCGCCGCTCCACGGCCAGGACCGCCTCGTCGACCCCGACGCCCAGGACGTCGGCGATGGCCGACAGCCGCTGCTCGTCCTGGCGCAGCCGCTCGATGGGCCCGAACCCGGTCACCGCCTCGAGCCGGCGGATGTTCGACCCGATGGACGCCTCGCTGATGACCTTGACCGCCCCGATGTCGCCGAGCGCGTGCACGTGGGTACCGCCGCAGAGCTCGGTCGAGTGCGGGCCGGCCTCGAGCACGCGGACGATGTCGCCGTACTTGTCGCCGAAGAAGGCGATGGCGCCGAGCTGCTGGGCTGCGTCCATCGTCGTCTCGAAGTGACGGGTCGGGCTGTTGGCGAGGACGTCGCCGTTGACGAGGTCCTCGATGCGCGCCAGCTGCTCGGGCGTCACCGCCTCGTAGTGGCTGAAGTCGAACCGCAGCCGGTCGGGAGCGACCAGGGAGCCCTGCTGCTTGACGTGATCGCCGAGCACCTCGCGCAACGCCCAGTGGAGCAGGTGTGTCGCCGTGTGGTTGCGTCGGATGGCGGCGCGGCGATCGGCATCGATGGCGGCGACGACCTCGGCCCCCGGAGCGAGCGCGGCGCCGTCGAGACGCACGGCGTGGCGGATCAGCTGGCCGGGCACGGCATAGGTCGTGTCGGTGACGTCGACGACGAGGTCGCCGGCGCGGATCGTGCCGGTGTCGCCCACCTGGCCGCCGCTCTCGGCGTAGAAGGGGGTGCGATCGAGCACCACCCAGTGCGAGGTCTCGTCGGAGGCGTCGGCGTCGACGGGCACGACCGCCAGGACCCGCGCCTTGCTCTCGTCTTCTTGGCGGCCGGTGAACTCGGTGGCGCCGAACTGCTCGAGCACGTCGAGGTACGGCTCGAGGTCGACGCCGCCGCCCTTGGCGGCCCGGTCGGCCTTGGCGCGCGACCGCTGCGCCTGCATCTCCGCCTCGAACCCGTCACGGTCGACGGCCACATCGTGCTCGGCCGCGATCTCCTCGGTGAGCTCGAGCGGGAACCCGTGGGTGTCGTGCAGCGTGAACGCCACCGAGCCGCCGAGCGACCCTCCAGCTCCGACGTCGGCGAGCTCGCTGTCGAGGATGGCCAGCCCCTGGCGCAGCGTCCGTCGAAAGCTCTCCTCCTCACGGCCGACGACCGACTGCACGAAGTCGACGTTGGCCCGCAGGTCGGGATAGGCGTCGCCCATCACCTGGGCCACCGTGCCGATGAGCTCGGGGGTGACCAGGTCCTCGACCCCCAGCAGGAAGGCGTGGCGCACGGCGCGCCGCAGGATGCGGCGCAGCACGTACCCCCGTCCGTTGTTGGACGGGAACACGCCATCGGAGACCAGGAAGGCGACGGTGCGGGCGTGCTCGGCGAGGATGCGCAGCGAGACGTCGGCGGCGGCGTCGGCGCCGAGGCGGTGCCCGGTCAGGCGCTGGGCCTCATCGACGATCGGCACGAACTCGTCGATCTCGTACACGTCGTCGACACCCTGGAGGACGCCGAGGATGCGCTCGAGCCCGGCGCCGGTGTCGATGTTCTTGCGGGGCAGCTCGTGGTCGACGCCGTCGGCGTCGCGGTTGAACTGCATGAAGACCAGGTTCCAGATCTCGAGGAAGCGCTCCTCGCCGCCGTGCGCCGGGCCACCGTCGGCGCCGTAGCGCGGGCCCTTGTCGACGTAGATCTCGGTGCACGGCCCACACGGCCCCGGCGGGCCACCGGGCGGCCCCCACCAGTTGTCGGCGCCCAGCCGTTGGATGCGGGTCGGGTCGATGCCGACGGCGTCGAGCCAGATCTGCTCGGCCTCGTCGTCGGTGGTGTGCACCGTGACCCAGAGCTGGTCGGGGTCGATGCCGAGCACCTCGGTGACCAGCTCCCATGCCATCGGGATGGCCTCGGGCTTGAAGTAGTCGCCGAAGCTGAAGTTCCCGAGCATCTGGAAGAAGCTCAGGTGCCGGCCGTCGCGCCCGACCTCCTCGAGGTCGGAGTCCTTGCCGCCGGCGCGCACGCACTTCTGCACGGAGGTGGCACGCGGCCAGGGCGCCGCCTCCTCTCCGAGGAAGTAGGGCTTGAACGGCACCATCCCCGCCACCGTGAACAGGAGGTCGGGGTCGTGCGGGATGAGGCTGGCGGACGGGACCA
>JAGQTE010000250.1 GCA_020439175.1 Acidimicrobiales bacterium
CCGTTGACGAGCGTCGCCGCCGGGCCGATGCCGGTGGCGAACGTCGAGGCATCGTCGAGCAGCGCGTCGTCGATGGGTGGCCCGGTCGCCGACACCAGCAGCACCAGGGGGAGGTTCGGTCGCAGCGCATGGATGGCACGCAGGCTGTCGGGGCTGAACGACTGGATGACGACACGGCCGGTGCCGTCGTCGGCCAGGCCGAACTCGTCGAGCAGCGCGACGAGCGCCTCCTCCATCCCGGGCTGGGCTTCAGGGGCTTTGGTCTCGATGTAGAACCGGGCATCCTCGCCGTAGCGCTCCAGCACCTGGCGCATCGTGGGGATCCGCTGGTCGGCATGCGACGGGTCGGCGAGCTCGGGGTGGGCCTCGTCGAACCACGAGCCGACCTCGCAGTCCTGCAGCTGCGCCGCCGTCTTGGTGCGCACGGTGCCGGTGCACGACGCCGCCGGCCCGCGGGCGGTGCGGTCGAGCACGTCGTCGTGCAGGACCACCAGCTCGCCGTCGGCCGTCAGCTGCAGGTCGTGCTCCAGGTAGTCGGCGCCCTGGGCCATCGCCAGGTCGTAGGCGGCGAACGTGTGCTCCGGCGCCTCCGCCGAGGCGCCCCGGTGCGCGATCACCGCAGCACGCTCGGGCCAACCGAGCGATGCGACGCCGGTGGTCCCCGTCGGATCGTCGGTTCCTCTCGGGCCGGAGGCACCCGGGCCGGCGTCGGCGGTGGCGTCCGTCGTCGACGGCGACGCATCAGGTTCGGCCGAGCAGGCGAGTGCGGCCAAGGCGACACCTGCGCCGAGCACGGCGCTCGCGGCGATGTGCCGGCCGTGTCGACGCCTCGGGCCCCGTGCCGTTCCTGCCGCAGGTCGCAGCATCGTCGTACCTCCCCCGAACGGGCACCCATGCCCGGCCGCTCGCATCGTAGGCACCCGAGGTCGACGGCCGACGGCGCCACGGTCGGCAGACCGCCCGTCGTTGCGCCGGTACATAACAAAAGTTATGGTGCGGCGATGACCGAGGACGAGCTGGTGGCGGCGTGCACGGATCTGGCGGACGTGCTGGCGGCACATGCCGACGAGGGCGAACGCCTGCGGCGGGTGCCCGACCCGGTGCTGTCGGCCGTGCACCAGGCGGGGATCCTCGATGCCGTCGTGCCGACGTCGCTCGGCGGCAGCGGGCTCGGCCTGGCGGCGCTGTGCGACGCCACGCGGGTGCTGGCGCACGGCTGTCCGGCGTCGGCGTGGACGATCTCCTTCCTCATGCAGCACGCCTGGTTCGTGACCAAGCTCCCCGCCGAGGGGCGGGCCGACCTCTTCGCCGGCACCACCGCGCCCACGGTGGCGTGCCCGTTGGCGCCGACCGGCGTGGCGGTGCCGACCGACGACGGCTATCGCCTCACCGGCCGTTGGGAGTATGCGACCGCTGTCCGCCACGCCGACTGGGTGATGGTGCACGGGGTCGTCGACACCTCGGGCGTCGAGGGCGCCGACGACGGCGGGTTCGCCACCCGGTTCGCCGTCGTGCCGGTCGACGCCGTGGCGATCGAGGAGGTCTGGCACACGTCGGGCATGCGGGCCACGGGCAGTGAGACGGTCGTGCTGGAGGACGTCGAGGTCCCGGCGCACCGCACGGTCGCCGGGCAGGACCTGCTCGACGGGGGGCCGACCGTCCCCGGTGACGGCCTTGCCGGCCTGCCGATCATGTCGGTGCTGGCCCTCAGCGCCGCCTCGCCGGCGCTCGGCGCGGCCGAGGCGGCTGTCGAGCACTACCGCGCCCGCACCCGTGCGCGGGTCCTGGCGTACTCGCTCGGCGATCGGGCGGCCGAGCAGCCGGCGGCGCAGATCCGCCTCGCCGGCGCGGTCGACGCCGTGGCCGCCGCGGGGGAGCACCACCGCCGAGCGGTGGGCGCCATCACCGCTGCTGCAGCAGGCGGGTCACCCGACGACCTGGCCCGCGTCACCGCCAAGCTCGCCGCCGCCTCGACCGTCCGATCGGCGCGGGCGGTGATGGGCGCCGTGTGCGAGGGTGCAGGCGCCGCCGTCTACCAGCAGTCGCACCCGCTCCAGCGGCTCCAGCGCGACGTCGAGGTGCTCAAGGGGCACGTCGCCTTCGACTGGGACCGCACCGCCGAGCTCGCCGGACGCATCATGTTGGGCGGCAGCCTCGGCCCCACCGACATGGCCTGACCAGGAGACCCACCATCGTGACCACCGACCCGACCGACACCAGCGACGCCACCGGCGCCGCCGAGCCGCTCCTGCCGGCCCGCGGCATCAACCACCTCGCCCTGGTCTGCTCCGACATGGCCGAGACCGTGGCCTTCTACGAGGGGCTGCTGGGCTTCCCGCTCGTCAAGACGGTGGAGCTGCCCGCCGGCATGGGCCAGCACTTCTTCTTCGACATCGGCGGCGGCGACCAGCTCGCCTTCTTCTGGTTCCCCGGGGCCCCGGCACCCGTCCCGGGCATCAGCGCCCCGGCCGCCCGACCCGACATCGGCGACCTCGTGTCGGCCGTCGGTTCCATGAACCACGTCGCCTTCGACGTGCCGGCGGACCAGATCGACGCCATCCGGACCCGGCTCATCGAGGCCGGCATCGAATGCTCCGAGCTCGTGTACCACGACGACTCGGAGTGGACGGTCTCCAAGACGTTGCACGAGGGGTGCTTCGTGGCGTCGGTGTACTTCTTCGGACCCGACGGGGTGCTCCTCGAGCTGGCGTCGTGGACGCGCGACCTGCGTCCCGACGACGTCCGCCACGCCCCGGCCACCGCCGCCGACGCGGCCGCCTACCTCAGCGCCGCCGCCGGCGGCTGATCGGCAGGACGTCCCGGCGTGTCGAGGGCTGGCTGATCAGTCGGCGGTGGGCGCCAGCACCTCGAGCACGGCCCGCAGCGATCCGGCGGCGGGCGGCCACGGCGTGTCGAGTCGGGCGACGCCGATGGCGAAGAGCAGCTCGGCCCGCACGCGGGCGTCGGCCGTCGCGTACCCCAGGTCCCGGAAGGCCTCGGCCACGAAGGCCAGCAGCGCTGCGTCGGCGGCGCGCACGGCCTCGGCGGCGACGGGGTCCGACGCCCCCCAGGCGCGCATGGCGGCGTAGAGGGTGGCCATGTCGGCGTCGCGGTCGAGCCGGCCGAGCCGCCGCAGCCGCCGGCGGGGGTCGGGCTCGTCGATCCCGCCGAGCATGGCGGCCGGCTGCTCGGCGCCGAAGTACCGCGCCAGCTCGTCGCGGTAGGCGTCCGTGCCGGCGAAGTGGTGGTAGAAGCTCCCGGTCGTGCGCCCCACCCGTGCGGCCAGCGCGTGCAGCTTGACCGCCCGCACGCCACCGGCGCGCAACAGGTCCTGGCCCGCCAGCAGCCACGCCGTGCGGGAGGCGGCGTCGGATCCGGCCGGCGTCATGGCTCAGGCCGTGGCGTCGTCGCCGGCGGACCGGGCCATCGCTGCCAAGGCGCTGACGTCGAACTGCAGCATCGACGCCGTCTGGCTGGCCGTGGCCAGCAGCTCGCCGTCGCCGCTCCAGACGTGGGCGATGCCGTGGCCGTAGCCGCCGATGGCCAGGTGCGGCCGGACGTCGAGCAGCAACCACTCCGAGGCGGCGGCAGGACCGAATCGGATCGTGTTGTCGAGGCTGGTGCCGCCGGCGACCACCCCCATGGCGTGGGCCACGCCCATCGGCACCACGTCGGCGACGTAGGCGAGGATCCCCGGTGAGCTGGCCTCGCCGTCGCGCCGGCGCACCCACAGGCAGATGCGCCCGGGGCCCTGATCGGGGTGCTCGTGCACCTGCGGTTCGCGCATCTCGAGCGCGGTCCCGAAGCCCCGCGTCGCCTCGGGGATGGGGATGTCGCCGAAGCCGGCCGCCCGGATCAAACCGGTGATCGGGCTGTCCCACCGCTCGGCGTCCTCGGGCGGGTCGACCGTCGGCATCCGCTCGAACGCCCCGGTCAACCCGTCGGGTCGGTGGATGCCCGTGGCGCCGAGCGAGGCGAAGATCACCTCGCCGGCGGCGCTGGTGCCGGTGACGCGCACCTGGTTCGTGCGCCGCCCGCCGGCGAGCACCTCGGCGTGCAGGTCGACCGTGGCGCCGAGCTCCACCGTCGACACGAACTGCGTCGTCATCCACAGCGGGGAGCGGTCGGTCGTCTGCACGGCCGCCGCCACCGACGCCGCGATGGCCGTGCCGCCGTACAGCTTGCCGTCGAGGCGTGTCAGGTGCTCGACGACCTCGAAGCGGAAGCGGCCCGGCGGCCCGGAGGGGGTCAGGCCCAAGAAGGCGACGTCGAGAGGCACCGCCGCAACCTAGCCAGCCGGTGCGCGCCGCCCAAGACCGCTCGCTCCGTCCAACGACGGCGCGCACCGCACCGCCGGCCACGAACGGCTGTTCCTGCAAGCCGGAGTGTGATAGCAATGAACTGAACCGTCGTTCATACTCGACATCCAGCTCGTCGTCGGTGCCGGTGTCGGGAGGAGATATCCATGAGCCGCTTCCCGTTCCCCATCCCGTACAGCTGGTATCAGGTCGCCTGGAGCGACGAGCTGCCGGTCGGCGGTGTGCGCCCGCTGTACTACTTCGCCACCGACCTCGTGCTGTGGCGCGACGACGACGGCACCGCCCACCTGCAGGACGCCATCTGCCCGCACCTCGGCGCCCACCTCGGCCACGGCGGGCACGTCGAGGGCTGCACCCTGCAGTGCCCGTTCCACGGCTGGCGCTACGACGGCGAGGGCACCAACGTGGACATCCCCTACAGCTCGCGCACCAACGGCCGGGCGAAGCTGCGCACGTATCCCGTGGTGGAGCGCAACGGCCTGATCATGGCCTGGTACCACCCCGACGGCGTCGAGCCGCTCTTCGACATCCCCGAGGTGCCCGAGCTCAACGACGACGCGCGCTTCACGCCCCAGGTGCACCGCAGCTTCGACATCCCCGCCGCCTGGCAGGAGATCGCCGAGAACCAGGTCGACGTCGCGCACTTCCGCTACGTCCACAACACCGACATCGTCCCTGAGATCGCCGAGTACTCGACCGACGGGCACATGGCGTACCTGCGCTCCGAGCAGAAGTTCCCCACGCCCCAGGGCACCGTCGACGGACGCATCGACGTCGACACCTACTGCCCGGGGTTCGGCGTCGTGCGCTTCAGCGGCATCGTCGACACGGTGCTGCTCGGGTGCAACACGCCGATCACCGCCGAGGAGTGCCAGCTGCGGTTCACCTTCACCGTGCGCCGCTTCGACGACGAGCGCTTCACCTCGGCCGTCGGCGACGCCTTCGTCGAGGAGGTGTCGCGCCAGGTGCAGGAGGACATCCCGATCTGGAAGTACAAGGGGCACCTCCAGCGCCCGGCGCTCGCCGACACCGACGGCCCATACCTGCAGTTCCGCAGCTGGGCGTCGCAGTTCTACGCCGAGGGCGTCGACTACGACCGGGCCGTGTACGCGCCGAACCGGCCGGCGAGCGCCCAGCCCGAGCCCGAGGGCGTGCACAAGCGCACGGCCTCGGCCAGGCTCAAGGGCGAGGACACCCACGGCGCCGACATGGCCCTGGACTGAGAGCCACCACCGTGACCACCACCGACGCACCGCTCGTCTACAACCCGTACGACGCCACCACGAACCGCAACCCGTTCCCCGTCTATGCCCGGCTGCGGCGCGAGGCGCCCGTGTATCGCAACGAGGACCTCGGCTTCTACGCGCTCAGCAAGCACGACGACGTCCTCGCCGCCCTGCACGACACCGAGGTGTTCTGCTCCCGTCACGGGATCA
>JAGQTE010000251.1 GCA_020439175.1 Acidimicrobiales bacterium
GTGGGGCACCCGGCCCGTGTGGGGCGACAGCGACGGGCTACGGCGGCTGTGGCGCTACGCCGAGACACGCCACGCCGCAGGCCAGCCGTGCGACGTGTGGAGCATCGACCACTTCGCCGCCTTCCCACAGGAGTGGCCGCGCCGGCTCATCCTCGGATGGTCACCGCCCGGCATCTGCGTCGAATGCGGCGAAGGCCGGCGTCCGGTGGTGGCGAAGGAGCTGCACTTCACGCAGGCGACGCACACGCGGCCCAAACAGGGGACGGGTTACAAGGCGGGCGGGCTAGGCGTTCCCGGCGAGAACGTCGCCACCATCACCGGCTACGCCTGCGCCTGCCCGACACCCGACGCACCGACCCGCCCGGCCGTCGTGCTCGACCCGTTCGGCGGCACCGGCACAGTGGCGATGGTCGCCCGGGCGCTCGGCCGCTACGGCGTCCACGTCGACCTGTCCGCCGACTACCTGCGCCTCGCCCGCTGGCGGGTGTTCGACAGCGGCCACGCCGCCAAGACGACGCAGCGCACCGCAACGGAACGACAGACCGAGATGTTCGGAGACGCCGCGTGACCCCAGCCGAGTTCCTCCACCACCTCTACACCAACGTCGACGGCGGACACCTCACCATCTTCGCCATCACCACCGACGGCGACCGCCTCACCCTCTGGACCGACCTCCCCGACGGCATCGACGCCATCGCCGACAAGGCCGCCGACCTCGACGCAGACGTCTGGTTCGGCGTCGCCACCCGCTGCCACCAGCTCGACGGCGGCCGACGCGGAGGCGCCGACGACTGCGTCGCCATCCCCGCCCTGTGGCTCGACATCGACATCGCCGGCCCCGGCCACCTCACCGACCACCCGCTACCCCCCGGCGTCGACGCCGCCCGCACCATCTTGGACCAGTACCCGCACCCGCCGACCGCCATCGTCCACTCCGGCGGCGGGCTGCAAGCCTGGTGGCTGCTCACCGAACCGCTCGACACCGGCGACGACGCCGACGCCCTGCTGGCCTCGTGGGCGCACACCTGGCAGACCCGCGCCGCGGCGCTCGGCTGGCACGTCGACAACGTGTTCGACGTGGCGCGCGTCATGCGCCTCCCCGGCACCTACAACCGCAAGCTCGACGAACCCCGCCCCGTCACCGTCATCGAAGCCGACTGGGGGCGCACCTACGGCATCGACGACCTCGACACCTACCTCGACGCCCCACCACCCCCGCCCGAGCCGACACCGACCCGGCGCACCCCCTACACCGGCGCCGAGCTGCCCGGCGACGCCTACAACGCCCGCCACAGCGGCTCCGATGTCCTCGGCCGCCTCGGCTTCACCCTCGCCCGACGCGACCGCAACGGCGACGAGCACTGGGTCCGGCCCGGCAAGGACGCCCGCCAAGGCACCTCAGCCACCGTCTACGCAGACGACGGCCACACCACCGTGTGGTCCGACACCTGCGCCGCACAGTGGCCCGGCATCGCCGTGCGACGCCCCTACGACCCGTTCGGGCTGCTCGTCGCCACCGTCTACCGCGGCGACTTCTCGGCCGCCTACGCCGACCTGCTCGCCGACGGCTACGGCACCCCACCCGAACGCCTCGACCCCGCCGACCTGCTCCCCGACAGCGACGATGCTTGGCCCGACCCGGAGCCCGTCGGCATCCGCGCCATCGACGAACGCCCACCATTCCCCATCGAAACCCTGCCCGCCTGGATCGCCGATGCCGCCGTCGAGCTCGCCGACAGCCTCCAGGTCCCCGTCGACGTCCCCGCCACCATCGCCATCGGCGCCCTCTCCGCGCTGTGCTCCACCCGCATCAAGACCAAGGTCAAAGGGTCCCGCTGGGTCGAATCCGCCAACCTCTACCTCGTCCTCGGCATGCCGCCCGGCTCCGGCAAGAGCCCCGCCTACAAAGCCATGACGTCGCCGCTGCAGACCATCGAAGCCGAGATGGTCAAGGCGGTGAAGGGCGACCGCAGCACAGCCCTGCACCTCAAGGCCGGCCTCGAGAAGAAAGCCAAGGCCGCCGCCGACGCCATCGCCAAATCCGACGACCCCCGCGGCGCCGCCGAGACCGCAGCACGCTACGAAGCCGAAGCCGAAGCCATCGACGTGCCCGCCCTGCCCCGCCTCACCGCAGACGACGCCACCCCCGAAGCCCTCGTCAAGCTGCTCGCCAACCACGGCGGCCGCATCGCCATCATGTCGCCCGAAGGCCTCGTGTTCGACTCCATCGCCGGCAACTACGCCGAGAAGGGCCGCCGCGTCAACCTCGACGTGTTCCTCAA